>SVQS01000167.1 GCA_015065205.1 Oscillospiraceae bacterium | reverse complement strand
AATTTGCAAAGCAAATTTGCGGCTCGATTGTTTGCAATCGAGCCTTGGTTCTGATTCCCGTCACCGCGTGGGGGGTCTTTTTTGTAGCAGGTGACGGACATTGAGAAACTGTGTGCGTGCAACGCACGCCCGTGGCGAATTTGCAAAGCAAATTTGCGGCTCGATTGTTTGCAATCGAGCCTTGGTTCTGATTCCCGTCACCGCGTGGGGGTCCTTTTTGGCACAGTTGATGAGCTTTGAGAAACCGTGTGCGCGTAATACGCGCCCGTGGCGAATTTGCAAAGCAAATTTGCGGCTCGATTGTTTGCAATCGAGCCTTGGTTCTGATTCCCGCCTCTCTTGCATTCTATAAAATTCTCTCGATGGGATTGCATTTTACTAAAATCTATGTTATAATGAACACATCCTATATTTTAACTGGAGCAATAATGAAAACGAAAACAAAAGTTCAAAACACAAAAAAGAATAAGGACAGCAAAAAAATTGTCAAAAAGGCCAAACTGAACAAAACAACAAAAATCATAATTGCGGCAGTTGCGCTTGTTTTATGCATTGCTACGGTTCTTTCGATTGTGCTCATTAATAACTCGATGAGTCCCCTTGAAAAATTCGTGCTCAAGCTTGCCAAAAAGCAAAACTTTCAAATGGAGGTAAGCGCCTACGGCATCCCGCTCTTGGGTTCGCTTGCTTTTGTGGTGGAAATGGATGGTAATATTACTCACATTCCCGACCTCGTCTTAATTGATGAGGAATGTTACGTTGAAAAAGTTGGCAACGAAACTTTTACATATACCAAGGATGAAAATGGTAAGTGGGTAAAAACCAAAGACGAAGATGATTCGGATTTGGAGTTTTTGGATGAGGACGATCTGGAAGAACTCATCAATCCCGACAATTACGAGCTTGTAGAGGGCACCGAAAACGTTTACCGCCAAAAGGATAGCGTTCAATTTGAAAAATTCAAGAATATTACCATTACCTTGGAGGATGATTCCTGCAAAATTGAAATGATTGCCTATCTAGAAGAAATAACATTGGCAGGATTTACACTAAACGGAATTGCATTGGAAACACAAATTGTCATTTCGAAAATCGGAGAAGTGAATTTGAAGCTCCCCCGAGTTGGGTAATTTCTTCCCTGCGATTGATCCTTTTTGAAAGGAGCGGTTAGATGTTAAAAAAAGAAAAGAATTTAACACACAAAGACGTAGTTGGAAAAAAGATTCGAAAATACATTCTTTTTCCCGGAATACTTCTTTATTGTGCCCCCTTCATTATCTTTCTTTTGGAACTGATATGGAATCCTGTATCATGGGAAACAGCCAAAGTTCTCCTTGTTATATGGTCTGCGTTTCTTGGCTTTTTCTTACTGCTCTTCTTGTTAGATCATTTTTGGTTGAAGAAGGTTTTGTGTGTGTTTTCCGGTGAAGAACTCTTCTTTTTTGAGGCAATCGTTATAGAGTTCAATAGGGCGAAAAACACAAAAAAGGAATCCTTTTGCAGTGGAAGTGTGGCTTTTGATGACATCAAATATATGGAATACGTCCCCCCTGTGACAAAATGGATGTTGGGGAAAAGACGAATTGCACGCAGAGAATATGTCATTCTCAAAGGTACAGATTTTCAAGTACAAATTTTTGAGGGCACAAAAGGCTTGATTAAAAAGATTCGAAAAATGCAAAACAGTCAAGTTGATATCATTTCTGTTGCTGATTTGCCCGATTTCGACAAATTGAAGCATGAGCGCCACGGTATTTGGAAGACTATTTGGGATGCTTTTGAGGATGGCGCAGTTGTCAATCTGTTTGATAAAAATACCGCTATTACTGAATTTAATCACAAGGAAGAAGACAATGCCATCACGCTCATTGTTGAGAAAAACGACTGTGAAATCACGTTCAATATTGATGAGGATGGGCTGTATATGTTTTCCGACTACGACAATTCTGTTGTGGAAATCTCATTTTCCGAGATTCCGGATATAAAAACATTTTACGCTTATCTACGCGAATACGTAGATAAAAACGCAGAGCAAGGAGACACGATATGAGACTTTCCTTCAAACAAATAGAAAGCATTACCGTAGGGGCAATGCAGATTTGGGAAAACGTTGACGGTGTTCATTTTTGCAAGATGACGCCCGCACAGTTGGATGCCTATTCGCTGATTGACAACTTTATTTACGGCAATGCAAAAACATCGACAGGTGTTCGTCTCGACTTTTGGACCGACTCGCCGTGGGTGAAGTTCCGTCCTACCGTCACGGGTAAATATGAGACCAAAGTTGACTGTGTGCTATTGGAAAACAGTCACGCCACCGCAGGTGAGGACACGCTTGTTAACGTTTCAAACAATGAAAAATTGCACCGCGTAACGATACATCTGCCCTGCCACGATGTGATTGCCGGCATCAAGCTGCTCGAAATTGCCGACGGTTGCGTGGCACGTCCGCACGTTTTTGATAGAAAATTTTTGTTCCTTGGTGACTCCATTACGCAGGGTTGGAATTCGGAGATCAATACGCTTTCCTATGCCTATCAGGTCAGCGATCATTTCAACGCAGAAAGTGTCATTCAAGGTGTTGGCGGCTCGTTCTTTGAACCCACCACCCTCGACCGCGGCGATTTTGAGCCCGACACGGTGTTTATTGCATTTGGAACGAACGATGCACGCAGGTTCCACTCGCTCGATGCCATTCATTTGCGTTGCGAAGACTACATCAAAAAAGTATTAAAGCTTTTCCCTGAGGCGCAATTATACGTCATTACCCCCATTTGGTGCGGAGACTTTGACACGATTCAACTCCCCTACGGGCATATTCGCGAGGTAAATGCCACCATAGCCGATGCGGCACATCAATTTGGTATTACGGTAATTGACGGACTCCAAATGATTCCTCACGAGATGACCTATTTCGCCGACGATCTGCACCCCAACACCAAAGGATTTTGCGTTTATGCAGAAAACTTGATTAAAGCGTTGGAGAATAAAAAGAATAACATTTAGCAATAACAAAACTACCGCCGAGAGCAACCAAACGGTTACTTTCGGCGGTGTTTTATTAGTTACTCAAAACTACATATGTCGTGGGCATTTCAAGGGGATGCCAGGTGGTACTTAATATTTGTCTATCCATAAGAATCGTCGCAGGGATACATACCGCATTTAAAAACTTATCATTAGCCGCAACTCCGGCAACTTGATTTTGCAAATGTTTTGGAGTGTGGGCACTTAAGATTTTTGAAGCACTACGATCAAGCTCTTGAATAGTGGGTGCAAGTTCACTGGATATGAATGTGTGTACCATATTGACAACAGTTTTATATTGATCACAGGTATATATCGGAACAGTAGCTCTGTATGTTTCTTTCTCCTTGATAACATATCCCTTTTTTATCATTTCCGCAATGGCTTCCAAATCATATTCGCTGAAGGTCGTTTTTTCGCCACGGCAAAGATCGCAGAAAATGTTGATATAGCGTTCGTTTCCGTAAAAATCGTGATGGTCGCCCTTGCCCTTTCCATCTTTCCAATAGTCAAAAAAGTATAGACCATCTTCTTGTTTGCTATCAACGCGGCAGTAATTGAAGATGTGCTTTTCGTTCAATTTCTCTACACACCAAAGGTAGGCGGGTTCACCCCAACCTGTTTTAGGTACGTTAAATTCGTTATAATCAACTTCTCGAATCGCCCTGAAGAGGATTACGGCAAGCTGCCAACGCAACGTATTATCTGAAAAATCACAACCTACAAAGCCAAGTCTTTTGTATTCGTTTATATTCTCAACAATGAAAGCCTCCATTTTATCAGCAATCTGTTCGTGATATTTGGTAACGGCACGTTCAATTTCTTCGGCACACTCGGATGTAATAACAATTACATTTGCCTGATAGTGCTTTCCTTCTCTGATGATGATTTGTTTGTCTTCAAGCTCCTTGATCTCATCATCAAGGTAAG
>SVQS01000166.1 GCA_015065205.1 Oscillospiraceae bacterium | reverse complement strand
CCTAAGTCACGACGGCGGGCAGACATTTGGTCCAATTTACAAAAGCCCCATTACCTCTCCGCACGGTCCGATTGAATTAAAAGACGGCTCTGTTTTTTGGTTGGGACGCACCTTTAGCTGCCAAAATGCACAGATGGAGAATGACTGTGTGAAAGCTTATCGCGTTGACACCGCCGACGGCAGTATGGAATACCTTGGCAAAATTGAAAACATTGAAATCGAGGGCACCAAAGCACTTTCCTGCGAGCCTTACGCCATACAGCTTGATGACGGAACGATTTTGGCACATATTCGTGTGCAATGCTATCCCATCCACGTTTTCACACTCTATCAATCAAAATCCTGCGACGGTGGCAGAACGTGGAGCAAGCCTGTGCAAATCCTTGCGCGTGAGGGCGGTGCTCCCTCTCACCTACTCAAACACTCCTCGGGATTGCTCATTTGCACCTATGGATACCGCGGTGAACCGATGCGAACCCCTCCCTTTGGTATCAAGGTAATGTTTAGCCGTGACAATGGTGAAACTTGGAGCCCGAGTGAAGACATTTATGTAAACAATATCAGTTTGGATTTAGGCTACCCCAGCACAGTTGAGCTCGCGGACGGAAGTCTTTTAACCGTCTTTTACGCACATCTTGAGGCGGATGAACCTGCTGTGATCTTGCAACAGAAATGGAGAATAGAAAATGATGAAATTTAAGGGCGTTATGCCGGCTTTGGTCTCCCCTTTGGATGCCAATGAACAAATCAATGTCCCTGTACTCAACCAATTATTGAACGATCTTTTGGCAAAGGGCGCTGACGGCTTTTATCTCTGCGGTGCGACGGGTGAAGGTATTGCGATTGCTCCCGAGCAGCGTATGATTTTGGCAGAGGAAGCCATCAAAACCGTTGGCGGTCGCAAGCCCTGCATCGTGCAGGTAGCATCCGGCAACTTTGACGATGCTATTTGCCTCGCGAAGCACGCAGAAAAGGTGGGGGCCGCGGCAATTTCGGCAACTCCTCCCCTCTTCTTCTCCTATGATAAAGACGATGTTTACAGCTACTACAAAAAGCTTGCTGATGCCGTTTCCATTCCGATGATGATCTATTACAATCCCGCCGCAGGCTTCCATATCAATGCTGATATTGCCGCCAAAATGTTTGAAATCGACAATGTAACGGCTATTAAGTGGACGAGCTCGGATTATTTTCAAATGATGCGCCTGCGTGACCTGACAAACGGTGAGATGAATATTATCAACGGCCCCGATGAGATGCTTTTGATGGGACTTTCTGCAGGTGCTGACGGCGGCATCGGTACGACATATAACTTTATGTTCGATATCATTCGCGGTATTTACGACAACTTTGTGAAAGGCGATCTTGAGGCGGCAAGAGAATATCAAACGCGCGCCATTCGCATCATTTCGGTTCTCCTAAACTACAAAATTATTCCCGCGGCAAAGGTCGTGCTCGAAGCGCAAGGTTATGCCGTTGGCAATGCAACCTTCCCTATGAAAAGATATTCCGACGAAGAGAAGGCAACTATTGTAGCACAAATGAAGGCCGCAGGGTTGAAAATTCAATAAATCAGAATTGCAAAAGGCGAACCGTGTTGTACGGTTCGCCTTAGTATTATTTTTAAAGAAGAATACAAATCAAACCATTGCTACCCTCATTGATGATACGTTCAAGCGTTTCGGAGAGCTTTTTGCGTGATTCATCGGGCATATGCTCGAGCTTGTTATGCAGACCTTCGTTGATAAGCTCGTAGAGAGACTTGCCAAACATATTCGAGCCCCAAATGCTCTTGGGATCCTCTTCAAATTCCTTGAGGAGATAGCGCACCATATCCTCGGATTGCTGTTCTGTTCCTACCATCGGGTTGATCTCGGCGGCAATGTTTGCGCGAATCATATGCACCGACTGTGCTGCCGCGCGAAGCTTGACGCCATATCCACCTGCTTGCTTGACAATTTGCGGCTCTTCAAGGTGCAGATCCTCTACATCGGGCATTACGATTCCGTAGCCGCGCTCATTGACCTCGTCAAGTGCCTCGGCAACCTTATCGTACTTCTCTTTCATTGCCGAGAGATCGCGCAAGAGCGAGATGAGTTCTTCCTCACTCTCAACAGAGAACCCCGTGAGCTCGCTGATGATGTCATAATAAAGTCCGTCTTTCATAGTAAGAGAAATCGTCGCTTTTCCCGTTCCAAGGTCTAAAATGTCGATGTTTGCACGCTCGACATATTCGTTATCGGACATATTCTCAAAAGCTGCCTTGACGTCGCCTGCCTTTTTGATATTCTCGGCACAGTGACAAACAGACGTGCGAGTAGCCGTACGGATGCGATGGTGCGTGTCAAGTGCGCGCATCCATTCGGGGCACTTGATACTGATCTCGGTAACAGGAAATTCTTCAAGAACCAATCCCAAAATGTGGCGAATGTCCTCGGCATCCAAGTCTAAACAGCTGACAAGAGCCACGGGAACACCGTATTTTTCTTCCAATTCATAAGCGAGCGTGCGTGCGGCATCCCCCTCGGGACGAGCAGAGTTAAGAATCATAGCAAAGGGCTTGCCCAATGCTTTGAGTTCCCCAACAATGCGCTCCTCGGCTTCAACGTAAGCATCGCGCTCGATGTCACCAATACTGCCGTCGGTTGTGATCAGCATACCGATGGTGGAATGCTCGGTGATGACCTTGTGCGTGCCCATTTCGGCTGCCTCGGAGAACGGCATAGGCTCCTCGCGCCAAGGTGTACGAACCATGCGTGGTTGACCGTTCTCAATGGTTCCCATTGCGTCGGGAATAAGATATCCCACGCAATCAATCATACGCACCCGCATTTGTGCGTTGTTGTCCAAAATTACGGGTACAGCTTCCTCGGGAATGAATTTGGGCTCGGTTGTCATAACCGTTTTTCCCGCTGCCGACTGCGGAAGCTCGTCACGTGCGCGGTCGCGGGAGTAGCCCTCCCCGATGTTCGGAAGCACTACTGCCTCCATAAAACGTTTGATGAATGTGGATTTTCCGCTTCGAACAGGTCCTACTACTCCTACGTAAATATCTCCGCCCGTTCGCTCGGCAATATCCGTATAAATCGAATGCTCAGGCATTTCAAAACCTCCCATATATCGCGTTGGTACACTATATGGCGGACTTGCAGGGTTTAGAACAAAAATTGAAAATACGGTGAAATCCGACTGAAGCCTTGCCCAAAAAGATTGACAAAACCTATCATTCGCCCCATCGGATTTTTATTTGCCAAGCTGAAATTCAATTTCAAATTCAAAAAGCCAAAAAAAGAGGAGCTACCCGAGAACTACATTGTTCTTTCGAATCACGTTACCGACTACGACCCGATTCTTGTGGGATTGAGTTTTCCCCATCAAATGTATTTTGTAGCCAGCGAGCACATCACGCCCGAAGCCATTACCATTGGCGATGTTGTTATTCCCCTCTCCACCATTTCGGATATGGGTATTCAGGCCGCAGAACCTTGATTTTCTCGACCACCGATAATTACTATGAATTGAAGGTTCCCAAAGGAAAGAATATCATCAAGTTTATGTATTATCGTGAGTTTGTGAAAGCGAAAGCTGAAGAAAAAGTGTAAGATAATAGAAAGAACCTCGCCGCGGCGGGGTTCTTTTTGTATTCAGTTGTCGATTTCAAAGACATTGGTCAGACCTGTTGTTGTGATGACATTGCCGTTCTCATCGATGAAAACAGCCTCGAAATCATAGACTTTGCTTTCGTAGAAAGCGCGAGCTTTCTCCTCGCCCATAACGAAAAGGGCTGTGGAGAGTGCGTCGGCGAGTGCTCCGTCCGAGCAGATGACCGCTACCGAACAAAGTCCGCTCTGTGCGGGATAGCCTGTTTGGGGATTGAGGATATGATGATATTTTTCGCCGTTTATGGTATAGTAGCGCTCATAGTCGCCCGATACCGAGAGAATTTGTCCTGCTTGCAGGTTCAAAACACCTGCGTAGCCATCTTCGGCTTTGGGATT
>SVQS01000165.1 GCA_015065205.1 Oscillospiraceae bacterium | reverse complement strand
GGCCCTTTTCGTTCATCAGTTCGAGTGCGGAGCTCGAGAAAACAGACTTGGAGCCTGCGTTTGCCGCGAACGAGAAAGCGTTTGCAAGTACTTCTGCAGCCTCGGTGGAAGTGGTTCCGCAGGGATTGATACCAACGTGACGGAACTTGAGACCGAGCATAGTATCAACAGCCTCGCGAACGAGCTTTTCGATGCCTGCAAAGTCGCCTGCAGCGATCATATCGGGGTTGACCATCCAAGAGCCACCACAGCAAAGGATCTTCGGGTTGGCAAGATAGTCGTTTACGTTGCCGGGGTTGATGCCGCCGGTGGGCATAAACTTAACAGCACCGTAGGGTGCGGACATTGCCTTGATCATATTGAGGCCGCCCGACTGCTCTGCGGGGAAGAATTTCACAACGTCAAGGCCGAGGGTGAGTGCCTGCTCGATGCCGGAGGGATTGTTGATACCGGGAACGATGGGACAGCCCTTGGATTGACAGTATTTTACGATTTCGGGGTTGAAGCCGGGGCTGACGATGAACTTTGCGCCCGCTTCAATAGCGTCATCTACTTGTGCGGTGGTGAGAACGGTACCCGCACCAACGATCATATCGGGGTATTCCTTAGCAATAATAGCGATGGCTTCCTTTGCGGCAGCGGTACGGAAGGTGACTTCTGCACAGGGCAGACCGCCGTCGATCAGTGCCTTTGCCAAGGGAGCGGCATCTTTTGCGTTATCAATTTTGATGACCGGAACAATACCGATCAGAGATAATTGTTTTACTACTTCGTTCACTTGAGTTTCCTCCAAAGCATTTTTTTACATCTATCATTTTACAACAATTTGCGGGGAATGTCAATAGGTTTGGAGAAGATTTCACGCGCGATCTTTGTAATATTTTAATGTGGTTTTGTATTTTTAACAGTAAACTTGCCATAGGCAAAACCGTACAAAAGGAATCGTCCACTTTCGCTCTCCCCTGCCCTGCGAAAAGGAGAATTTTAACCGTAGCGCTAAATTCGTTCGCTCATTACAAACGGTTATAACCAAACAAACTCTCTGTATGTCATTCTGAGCGAAGGGCGAAGCCCGAAGTCGAAGTTTTGCGGAGTGAGGAACGGAGCAAAACCGAGGAGCGATAGCGACGATGGGATCTCTAATGGAGCTTGGGTAGCTTTTTGAATTGATGTTACATTCCCTTGACAAGCCACCAAAATTTGTTACGAGATCCCGCAAACCGCTTTGCGTTTTGCGCTTTCACCTCGTTATTCACTCGGTGAAAGTTCGACTGGCGCTCGCCGCCTTCTCAGAGATGACAGGCTGAAATGTTGCATAAAAAATAATAGAGAAAGCGAGCCGCAGTTGCGGCTCGCGGATTTTTTATTTTTGCTCGGTGCGATACAAATAGTCAGATGCGTGATACTTGTAAGTTGTCAAATACTCTGCAGCGGTTGCGGGATCGGAGATTGCATCAGCTGAAATATCCCCTCTTCGTGTGTCATTCTCGCTGAATGCGTACCACCAACCGTTTGGATTTTCAAAAAAGACCTCCTTTAATTTGGAGCAATCATCAAACGCATACTCTCCAATAACTGTTACGTTATTGGGAATTGTGATACTTGTCAATGCTGCACATGCTTTGAATGCATAGGCACCAATCGTTATTAGACTATCGGGGAGTGTAATTCCTGTCAGGGCGATACAATTTCGGAAAGCCTCACGGCCAATGCTTGCAACATTATTACCAAGGGTAACACTCGCCAAAGCAGAGCAATTCTCAAACGCACAGCTTTCAATCGTTACAACGCTATCGGGAATTACGACATTCGTCAAAGCGGTACAAGATTCGAACGCACTCAAACCAATGGTCGTTACATGATTACCAATGGTAAGGTTTGTCAAAGCCGTGCAATTCATAAACGCATCGTCATCAATAACGGTTACACCGTTACCAATGACAACAGTTGTCAAGGCCTTGCAATTTCTAAACGCTAATACACCGATTCGCGTAACGGAATCACCAATCGTTACACTCACGAGCTTAGGGCAATTTTCAAGTGCAACAATATCGATGGTAGTTCCGCCTTCGATTGTTAGGTTTTCTACCTGAAATTTAGGAATAGCAGGAAGTGCCGCGGTGGGTGCGGTAACCGTCTTTAAAGGGCATCCATCAAATGCAAAACGGTCAACCGAAGTGGCAGACTCGGGGATTGTGATGCTCGTAAGCGCTGTGCAATCTTTAAATGCATTGTTACCGATAGTTGTGACAGAGTTGGAAAGAGTGACGCTCGCAAGAGAGCTGCAATTATGAAATGCATACTCATCAATGATAGTCACCGAGTTGGGAATCGTGATAGCAGTAAGGCTCGTGCAGTCAAAGAATGCAGAATTGGCAATGGATGTAATCAAATTGCCCATGGTAACATTTTCAAGAGCGGTGCAGCTTGCAAACAGTTTGCCGCTAATTTCGGTAAGTGCCTCGGGAAGCTCTATACTTGTAAGAGCGGAGCAACCTCTAAATGCAGCAAATCCAATCGCCGTAACACCGTCAGGAATTGTCACATTTGCAAGACTATTACACGATTCAAATGCATATTTGCCGATTGCGGTAACCGGCTCTCCAATTTTTAAACTTGTTAAAGCATTGCAATCGTAAAAAGCATAATCGCCGATTGAGGCAACCGACTCTCCGATTTTTACACTTGTTAAAGCATTGCAACCGTAAAAGGCATAATTGCTGATGGCAGTAACAGAATCACCGATTGTAACACTCTCCAAAGAAGTGCAAACGTTGAACGCAAAATCACCAATAGCAGTGACAGAATCGGGAATTGTTATACTCGAAAGCTTAGGGCAAAATTGAAATGCCGCTTGACCAATGGTGCTAACGGAGTTACCAAGCATCACGTCGACAAGATTTTTACAGCCGGAGAATGCCATATCCCCAACAGTAACAACGGAATCCGGAATGCGTATACCCGTCAAAGCGGTGCAATTTGAGAACGCGCCCACACCGATGCTCGTAACATTATCCCCTATCGTAACACCGGTCAAAGCAGAACAACCCTCGAATGCAGAACGGTCGATACTTGCAACATTATCGCCGAACGTTATCTCCGTCAAATTTTCACAACACCAAAATGCACTTTCACCAATGGTGGTAACAGAATCCGGAATGGTTATGCTTGCCAAAGCGGTACAGCGGGATAACAAACTGCTCTCTACGGTCGTGATAAATTCGGGTAGAGTTATGCTCACAAGGCTACTGCAACTTGAAAAAGCTCTTTCGCCAATGGTAGTAACCGAATTGGGAATCGTTATGCTCTTCAAGCCGGAGCAAGAGGCAAAGCTTGCCATACCGATAGTTGTGACAGAATCGGGGATGATTACGCTTTTAAGATGAGCGCAAGAGGTAAACGCATGGTCGCCAATAGCGGTAACTTTATATCCATCGATGGTGCTACCGATAACAAGATCGCTATCTCTGCACTCGCCAATACCCGTAATGGTGCAAGTGGTTCCATCTGCATTCACCTCGTAAGCGAGACCCTTGGATGCAGGCGTGTTTTCTTTCGAAGCTCCGGGGGTAGTCTCTTCCGTAGGCTGTGAAGTCGTTTCCTTCGGTTTTTCGGTGGTCGTTTCGGCAGTTGTTTCAGTTGGCGTTGTTGCGGTGGGTTCTTTCGGTTCGTCGTTAGAATTGCAAGAACCCAACACACAAACAAGTGCGAGAACAAGCGCAAACATACACAAAATCTTTTTCATATTCTTATCCTTCCCTTCTTTTGTTGGTAGAATATGTTGCCATTATAGCACACTTTTTCCCTTTTGTAAAGGGAATGGTGCAATATTCTGCATATTCTTGCCATAAAAAATGAAAAAAGGTATTGTAAAATTTGATTTGTTTTGGTATAATATTACATTGGAAAGATGTGGCGGTGTGACACCGCTTATCCGATATCTATCTCCGCCTGCCCATTCGCAGGCTTGGAACAGAAAGGAAACTTTAGACTATGAGTGAAAAATTCT
>SVQS01000164.1 GCA_015065205.1 Oscillospiraceae bacterium | reverse complement strand
TGCCGCAACAAGGTCGGTTAGTGTTTGCGCTCCATCTACCGAAAAGAGCTGATAGACTGCCTCGGCAAATTCTTCTCTCTGTTCGGGCGTCATATCGCGTATCCATTGATTGACTGTTCTATCGAGTTTTCGACTATCGGGAGTAACATCCTTGAGATGAACAAAGGAATTGCCCAAAATCTCCCACGAAAGCCCGTTGTGCTGCAGCAGTCCTGCCTTTTGGCGGCTTTTAACAACCGTGTAGTTTTCATCGTGCTCAAGAAGCATTCCCACAACCGAAGACTGTGGGACCAGGTTGTTGATGCGGGGACGCATTTCTACATAATCGGGATCATCCAAAATGTTTTTGCCGAAGCCCGGACCATCATTGCTGTAAACGGCTGTGATACGCTCGCGAATAGCGGCATCGGCGTGCACAGCGGCATAAACGGCAAGATTGCCTCCCTTGCTATGCCCTGTCAGAATCAGTTTTCCATTGTGCTTTTCCGCAACGGTATTGAGATATTCTACCGCCTTGAGTTGTGCCGGAACAACCGGCAAAAAACACATATTCATGTCCTCTTTCCAACCGACTAGGGTATCATCTGTTCCGCGATAAGTGACAACGGCCGTTCCATCGTTTAAAAGAAAAGTGACGGCGGAAAATTGCAGTTCAGTTTCTGGATCAATAATATTGACAAACCCTGACATTTTGAGAGTACCAAACCGTTTGGTTGAACGCATTGCACGCATCATTTTAATAATGTCCTTGGGAATAAGGATACCCATCTTCGCCTTTTTAATATCCGGATTGCGTTCTAAAAAGGCTTTTGATGCCACCCAAACGGTAATGTCTCCTTCTTCGTCAGGTGCGGGAACGATATCCTGCATATCTAAATAGGAAAACATAGAGAGGATAAGGCTGTCTACCTCGCAAAAAGGAGCAGCCCGAAACGTCAAGTCACCGCGCCAAGTTAAATAATCATATACGGTTCCCATAGGGTTACTCCTTTCTGTTTATACTTTATCCATGATAAAGCTTTTTGGTTTCGTAAACGGGATCACAGGTCAGGTTGATTCCAAGCTTTTTGAGTGTGTGCTCATCACTTGCCGCCAAAATAACCGTGGAATGCATTTCGCAATGACACAATTTGGAAAGCTGTGCGGTTGCCTTTGCTGCTATGGGGTCGTGCACTGCACAAATAGAAAGTGCGATAAGAAGCTCATCGGGATGAAGTCTTGGATTTTTGCTTCCCAAAAGACCAATCTTAAGGTTTGTAATGGGTTCAAGAATTTCGGGAGAAATCAAATCGATAGCATCATCAATACTCGCGAGTGTTTTGAGCGCATTGAGCAATGCCGCCGAAGCCGCCCCTAAAAGTCGCGAGGTCTTGCCTGTGACAATGGTACCGTCGGGCAACTCAATAGCAGTCGCCGGCTTGCCCGTTGCCTCTGCCTTGGCATTGGCTGCTACAGAAACATTACGCGCTTCAGGATCGATTGCTGCAGTTTGCATCAAAAGCTTAAGCTTATCTATTTCATTTTTAGGACCGTTGTCCTTGCGCTGACGTGTTAGTGCCGCGTAATAACGACGAACGATCTCTTTTCTTGCGGCATCGCAAACAGCATCGTTATCCACAATGCAATTGCCCGCCATATTGACACCCATATCCGTGGGCGACTTGTAAGGGGATTCTCCGCTGATGCGGCGGAACATTGCATCCACCACGGGAAAGATCTCAACGTCGCGATTATAGTTAACGGTGGTTTGACCGTAGGCTTCCAGGTGGAAGGGGTCGATCATATTCATATCGTTCAAATCAGCAGTAGCCGCTTCGTAAGCTATATTGACGGGATGCTTGAGTGGCAGATTCCAAATGGGAAAGGTCTCAAACTTTGCATATCCCGAATGGATACCGCATTTATTATCATGATAAAGCTGGCTCATACAAACAGCCATTTTGCCGCTTCCCGGTCCGGGAGCGGTAACAACCACAAGTGAGCGTGAGGTTTCGATATAGTCGTTTTTGCCATAACCTTCATCACTCACGATACGGTCGATATCGGAAGGATAGCCCTCAATTTCGTAGTGGCGATAAACGCGCACACCAAGAGACTCCAAGCGACTTTGGAATTTGAGCGCTGCCGGTTGATCTCCCCAACGGGTGAGCACAACGCTCCCTACCAAAAGCCCCAAAGCGCGGAAAGCATCGATGAGTCGGAGAACATCAAGGTCGTATGTGATGCCAAGGTCGCCACGCACCTTATTCTTTTCGATATCCGATGCGCTGATAACAATCACGATTTCAGCTTCATCCTTGAGCTGTGTCAGCATACGCACCTTACTATCGGGAGCAAAACCCGGAAGCACACGTGCGGCATGGAAATCATCGAACAGCTTGCCGCCAAACTCCAAATAGAGCTTGCCGTCAAATTTGTCAATACGGCGGCGAATATGTGCCGATTGGAGTTCTATATATTTTTCATTATCAAAACCAATCTTATACATTTTTGCGCGCTCCTTTTCCTTTTGAGAATTGCAAGCAATACTGACCGTCCCCTAAAACTGTCAATTCCGTATTGTAGAAAGCGGTAATGGCGTGAATGAGATGGTCTATATCATCGGCACCTGCGGTTTCGTATGCGGAGTGCATAGCAAGCTGTGCCATGCCGATATCAATGCTCATCATTGGTGTGAGTGTGGTCGCGATGCTGCCAAGTGTGGAACCACCGGGCATATCACTGCGGTTTGCATACTGCTGTGTAGGAACATCTGCGTACGCGCAAATCTTGCCAAAAATCGATGCAGAAATGCCATCGGTGGTATATTTTTGCGCGGCATTATTCTTAATGACCACTCCTCCGTTGAGATGCGGTGCATTTTTAGCATCGCCGAGCTCAGGGTGATTGGGATGCTTTGCGTGTGCATTATCGGCAGAAACCAGCATTGATGATGCCAATGCGCGTTTGCGATCGATCCCAAAGCTTTCGCAAATACGGTCGATCACATCAGAGAGGAATACCGAGCCTGCACCTTGCTTGGTTGTACTTCCCGTTTCCTCATTATCTGCCGAATAGAAAAGGTTGACGGAATGATCATTTTTACTATTGATAAAGCCCTGAAGTGTGCCAAAAGCACACATCAAATTATCAATACGCGGTGCCGAAAAGAATTCTCCGTTCATACCAATACGCGTGGCAGATGTACGATTGTAAACGTAAAGGTCATAACCGAGCAACTCTTCCTTTTTGCATCTCGCCTCATTTGCAAGAAATTCCGCAAAGTCGGTTTTGGCATCTTGTGAAAGTAGAGGTAAGAGATCGATTGCAGGATTGTAAGCACAACCCGAATTGATGTCTCTCTTCATATGAATGGCAACGTTCGGGATAACAAGCAGATCACGCTCAAAATCGATAAGGCGTGCTTCAATCTTATCCCCTTGTGAAACAATTACGCGTCCTGCAAGTGAGAGCGGACGGTCAAGCCAAGTGGAAAAAATGGTGCCGCCGTAGGGTTCCACGTTCAGTCGCGCATATTGTTCAAAAGCAGGAGAGAGTGCTTCATTCTTAACCTTGAACATCGGTGAATCTGTATGGCTCGCTGTAATCAAAAAGTTATGCGGCTTCTTCTCGGGGATACGGAACGCAATGACAGACGATTGGTTGCGCGTAAGATAGTAGCCCTTGCCTGCTTCAAGCTTCCATTCGTCCCCTTCAAAAAGGCGCACATAGCCTTTTTCTTCCAAAATTTCGGCGCAGGATGCGACGGCGTGGAAAGCCGTAGGGCTTTTTTCGATGAAATTGATAAGCGCATTGATGGCTGTTGACATAACGTCCCTCCCCTTGCAATAGCAAAAAAGAATATAGATAATAGTATTATAACACAGTTCTTTTTTTAATGCAAGACAAAAACAGAAAAAATCCAATCTTTAAGTGTAGTGTTACAATAGATGTGAGACTGAAAGTAAAAAAGAATAGAAAAAGTGATTGAGTTCTGTTAAAATAGAATTACCCCTAACTCATCCTAACAGA
>SVQS01000011.1 GCA_015065205.1 Oscillospiraceae bacterium | reverse complement strand
ACCGCCAAGGTAAAGGCGTGCAAGAGGTTTGAGAGCAGGTAGGGCAGGTCGGTCAGCTTGATGTAAATGAGCTCGCGTTGCCAGCCGCTGCTGATAACAAAGGTGTTAAAGAGATACGCCGCCGCCACGAGCGCCGCGGCAACATAACCAAAGATGCTGATCTGTTTTGCAAGCTTTGTGAGTCTGCGCTTGAGGGGGCTCTCTCTCGTTTCGGTTTGAATTTCGCGTGAGATCTCTCCCAAAAAGGTAGCATCTCCCACCGCGGTGACAAGCATCTCGCCACCGCCCTCGGTCACGGTGCATCCCCGAAAGAGCGCCATAGGAGAGTCGGGTGTCATTGCCGATGCTTCCATCGGGTACTTGCGCACCTCGCGGCTCTCACCCGTCATGGCTGATTGATCGGCGCACAGCGCGCCTGCAAGCATCCGCCCGTCGGCGGGAATGGCATCTCCTGCACTCAAGAGAACGACGTCTCCTACCACCACCTCGCGAATAGGGATCTCTTTCACGCTTCCGTCTCTGCGAACACGGCAGAGAATTTTTCCTGCGTCCTGCTCGAGCCGCTCAAAGGCGCGCGCCGAACCGTATTCCGAAAGAGTGGAGATAAAGGTGGCAAGAAAGACCGCGATGCCGATTCCAATGGTCTCGGCGAGGTCGCCGTTGCCGAATAACAGAAGCAGATGAACGCCCAAAGCCGCGAGCAAAATGCGAATGACAGGGTCATTGAGGTTACCGAGAAACTGCCGCAAAAAGCTTTTGCGCTTTTGCCGTGATAAGATATTTTCTCCATACTCGCGTCGCGCTTGCAACACCTCGGCAGTATTTAGCCCCGCCGAGGACGACGTCGTTTTTTCTTTTGTTCCTCTCATTTTTTCCTCCCAAATCTTTTTGTTCAATATATGTAAGAATTGGGGGAGTTATACCGCGTGTACAAGAAGAAAAGCCCCGCGCGAGGCGGGGCAGGGGATTATTCAAAGCATTCGGCGTATTTGGGGTTCTTGCGCAGTTCGTCAACAAAATTTTGCGGAAACATAATGAATTTATCTTTTAAAAAGTTTGCCATATCAACATAAGAGGGAACAAGGGCGCTTTTTTCGATTGTTTTTAAGCCGGAAACCAATGGAGCAGAATAGTTGTAATTTCCTTCATTTTGAATACGAATCGATTCCTTGTAATGATCAAATGCCGTGTCAAAATAATGCAAAGCCGTATCTAAACTGCCGTCATGCTTCAATTCATAACTTGCCAAAAGAAGATAGAGTCCTCCCATATATTTATGCTGCTCACCAAATCTGCCATCAATAAAAACAGTTTCATATAAATTGGTGAGTGATAACAGCAGTTGACACGCGTATCCGGAGGCTTGCACGGAAGGTCGCAATGCGATGGAGTTAGCGATCACAAAATCCAAATTTCTGAGGAGTACCGTTAAGCATTCTCCTTGATAGCGCGCTTTTTCTTCGCCGGAGGTTGCCAAGGGCAACAAAATCTCTTTACAAATAGTTATCGAATTTTGCTCATTCGCAAGTGCTTTTGCCCTATCATATTCGCCTATATCGCAAGAAAGCGAGGTGAGCTGATAGATGGTTGCTTCGCGATCCTCTGCCGATGGATTGGATTTCAATATTTTCTCATAGGTACGAATGGCTTCTTGCCAATAAATGTTTTTGGCACTATATTCAGTATCTTCCTCAAGGGGCTCCGATGCATCATTCGCTTTGCCTTTAGCCCCATATTCGCTCCACCCCCACATCCAAAGAGCTCGCGCAAGTTTTAGAAGGATCCTCGGTTCATTTGGAAATTCCTCTGAAGCCGCACGAAGCATATTGACAACTTCTAAAAAATCCTTTGGCAAGCATCCTTGATGCATAGAGAACCCTTGTTTCGTCATGATTTCAGTAGCAGTTTCAAGTATTTTTTTAATTTTTTCCTCTCTATCATCGTGATATCCAAACAGTTCATCAATTGAAATGTGAAAGTAATTTGCGATTGCGGGGATCATTTCCATATCGGGGTAACCACCGTTTGCTTCCCAACGAGATACTGCCTGTGAAGTCACTCCGAGAATTTCTGCAAGATTTTCTTGCGTGCGTCCGTCGCGGCGGCGCAGTTCACGTATTTTTTGTCCTAAATTAAGTTGCATAAGAGCACCTCCTAAATTAACATCACCGGTGTGATTACAGTATAAGGTATACTTGCCCAAAAGTCAATAATCAATTCATTGTTTCAAACTCAAGTAATCGTTGGTATTTTATAATACAAAAACACATAGCCGAAAATCAGCTATGTGTTTTTTTGATAAAATTGATAAAATGTTTTGTTCAAGAAATGTCTTGTTCAAGCAAGACGGGTAGGGGATTATTCAAAACATTCGGCGTATTTAGGGTTCTTGCGAATTTCTTCAACGATATTTTTTCGGTAATTTCTGAGTTCTTTTTTCCAAAAATCATCACCTATAGGTTTAAGATCACCTTTGGCTATATGTGGCAAATTCGAGATCAATGGTGCAGTGTATTGATATTCGTTCTCATTGTATATACGGTTATACTCACTGCAATGTTCAAATCCTTTATCGAAGTAGTAAAGGATCTTCTCAGTACTACCGCTGTTATCCATTTCATAAGCTGCCAAGGTTAGATACAGTGCCCCGATCTCCCAATGCCATCTTCCACATTTACCGTCAATAAAAATCGTTTCGTACACATTTATTATCGCCAATATGATTTGCCTTCCGTATTCCGAAGTGCGAACGGAAGGGCGCAAAGCAACAGATTCGGAGATAGAAAAATGAAGATTTGAAAGAAGAGCCATAATTCTTTCGCTTTGATATTTTGCTTTTTCTTCACCGACAGTTGCTAAAGGCAGTAGTAATTCTTTTGAAATAACAATAGAGTTTTGTTCGTTAGCAAGTGCTTTTGCTTTTTCGTATTCACCCATTCTGCAATAAAGCGGTGTTATTTGACGAATTGCAATTTCGCGATCCTCTGCCGACAGATTGGATTTCAATGTTTTTTCATAGGCGCGAATAGCTTCTTGCCAATAAATATTTTGGGAGTTGTATTCAATATCATCTTCTATAATGCCGGATGAATCGGAAGGATGCCCTTTGGCTCCGTATTTATTCCAGCCCCACATATGAAGCGCCTGGGCGAGTTTCAAAAGAATCTTGGGTTCATTCGGAAATTCCTCTGAGGCAGCACGAAGCATATTGACACATTCTCCAACATCCTCTGATAAACTTCCTTGATACATTGTAAATCCCTGCTTCGTAAGTATCTTGGTAGCATTTTCAAGAATGCTTTTAATCTTTTCCTCTCTATCATCGTGATATCCAAACAGTTCATCAATCGAAATATGAAAGTAATTTGCGATTGCGGGGATCATTTGCATATCGGGATAAGTGGTGTCTGACTCCCAACGTGATACAGCTTGCGCGGTGACACCAAGGGCATCGGCAAGATTTTCTTGTGTGCGACCGTCGCGGCGGCGCAGTTCTCTAATTTTTGTTCCTAAATTCAGTTGCATAAATGCACCTCCTTGAAATGGTTATCACCGGTGTAATCCTATTATAGCACGCAATTTATCAAAAAACAATCATCAATTAGTTGTTTATAACTTAACAAATGATTAAGTTTAAGAGAATGAAAAAGGAATAGCTGAAAATCAACCATTCCTTTTTTATAAACATCATTAAATATATTGCTCCAAGAATGCCTTACCCGCACGGATATCCTTGATCTGCTGTTCGCCGTGGATCTCGCGCTCGATGGTGATGGGGCCGTCGTAGCCACACTCCTTGAGGCGCGCGATAAGCTTGGGGAAGTTGACGTGTCCTTGACCGAGGGGCGTTTCCTTACCAAAGGAGTGACCGCTATCGGGATACACACCGTCTTTGGCGTGCACGTCGCGGATGTACTTGCCCAACAGATACAAAGAGTCGATGGGGTTTGCCTTGCCGTAGAGGATGAGGTTTGCGGGGTCGAGGTTGACGCCTACGTTGTCAAGTCCAATGTCCTCAATGGCACGTGCAAGCGTGAAGGGAGTCTCCTGTCCTGTTTCAAACAGGAAATACTGACCGTTCTTTTTGCAGTAGGATGCTATCTCGCGCAGAGCCACAATGGTCTCGCGGTAGAGCTCGGTGTTGGGATCCTCGGGAATAAATCCTGCGTGCGTGGCGATTTGATCAACGCCGAGCTTTTTTGCAAAATCCGAGCCCTTTTTGAGATCAAGGATGCGCTCGAAGCGTGCGTGCGGCGGAACGATACCAAGTGTGAGAGGACCCTCGTAAGAGTTCCACATCCAGGATTCTTTGCCGCGCCATCCGCACCAAAAGGTGGAAATGCGAACGCCGTATTTTTCGAGAGCGTTTAGAATTATCTGTGCTGTTTCATCGGTGTAGCGTTCCATCTGCCAGCAGGTGAACTGAACCGAATCAAAGCCCATTTCTTTGGCTTCTTTGATTTTTGCGTCAAGATCGGTCTCCTCACGCAAACGAATGATAACGCCAAGATTCATTGTTTGGTCTCCTTTGGCTATCAAATGTACTTTTCAAGCAATTCCTTAGCGGTTTGAATATCCTTGATCTGTTGCTCGCCGCTGATTTCGCGCTCAATGGTTACAACACCGTCATAGCCACAGTTTTTGAGGCCTGCGATGAAAGCAGGGAAGTCAACGTGACCTTCACCAAGGGGAGTTTCCTTGCCAAAGGAGTGACCTGCATCGGGATATACGCCATCCTTTGCGTGAACGTCGCGAACGTATTTGCCGATGAGAAGAAGAGCATCAACGGGATTTGCCTTGCCGTAAAGGATGAGGTTTGCGGGGTCAAGGTTAACACCAAGGTTATCAAGACCGATGTCCTCGATAGCACGTGCGAGGGTGAAGGGAGTCTCCTGTCCGGTTTCAAACAGGAAGTATTGACCGTTCTTTTTGCAGTAAGCGGCGATCTCGCGGAGTGCTACAACGGTCTCGCGGTAGAGTTGGGTATTGGGATCTTCGGGAATAAAGCCTGCGTGTGTTGCGATTTGGTTAACACCAAGCTTCTTTGCAAAATCGGAGCCTGCCTTCAGGTCGAGAATTCTTTGGAATCGAGCAAAAGGAGGAACGATACCAAGGGTCAGGGGACCTTCAAATGCATTCCAAACAGCCTTGCCGCTCCAACCGCACCAAACGGTGGAGATGCTAACGCCGTGCTTTGCGAGAGCAGCGAGAACTTTCTCTGCCCACTCATCGGTGTAGCAAGCCATATCCCAGCAGGTGAGCTGAATGGAATCAAAGCCCATGTCTTTTACTTCTTTTATCTTTTGGTCGATATCGGTATCTATATGCAGATTGATGAGTAATCCAAGCTTCATAGTAGTATCTCCTTTTTATCAATAGTTAATGGGGAGGGTGGCGGCACCGTTGTCGGCGCTTTCGCGCAGCAGTTCAACAAGCTTTACAGTCTTGTATGCGCTCTCGGGCGGATTTTCGAGGTTTTCCTTATCATTGAGGAGCAGGTCGATGAAGAACGCAAACTCCTCGGTAAAGGGACGGCAAACAGGAATGTCGGGAACAAAAGGTTCGCCCTCATCGGGATAGACCTTAACGGCATAACCTTGCATAACGACCTGTGCTTTTTCGAATCTTGCGCGCAGACCTGCAGAGAAGGGGCTCTTGCGGCCTTCATTCCAAGAACCGTCCGCAACAACGGTTACGTTGGGGTAGAAGAGACGGGTGTTTTCCATTTGCCAACGGGTTTGACCGTTGAAAGCGGTAACACTTACGGATTCGGGCTCGCCAAGCAGGTATCTTGCCATATCAATGTCGTGAATGTGCATATCAAGGATGCAGCCGCCGCTCTTTTCGTCGTTTTGGAACCAGTTTTCAAAGCCCCACTCGGGGTGAGCGCTCAGGCGGTACATATTCAGGTGCTCGAGTTCGCCAAATGTCTTTTCATCAATGCACTTCTTAACGTAGCGATATGCATCGCTGAAGCGCAGGCACTGACCGATCATCAGCTTTTTGCCGGTTTCTTTGGCAACCGCGAGCATTTCTTCGCATTGTGCCGAGTTGAGAGCCATAGGCTTTTCGCAGAGCACGTGCTTGCCTGCACGGAGCATCTTTTTGGTGTATTCGCAGTGCAGATAAGTGGGCAGACAAATATCAGCCATATCAAACTCTTCGTTGGCGATCATCTCGTCAAGGTTGGTATAGGTGTGAATGCTTTCTGCGATCTTTACAGGTTCTGCACTTGTATTGATGGTGATCTGCTTTTCAAACTGTGCCTTATCAATGTCACAAATAGCAACCAGCTCAAAGGGAACGTTGCGGGTTGCAAGATCTGTATAACCTGCATAGTGGGTACGTGCAATGCCGCCAAAGCCGATCATCGCAATTCTTACTTTTTTCATTGTCTTTTTGTCCTTTCGGGGAAGATTGTATAGAGAGTTGTTTGATTACATTCCGAGAACTGCCGCACCGATGATACCGGCATCGTTGCGCAGGGTAGCAATGCGAATGTCGGGAGCTTTTACAACGCCGCGACCGTAAATTTGAGGCAGAACCTTGGGAACTACCAAGTCGAGCAGGTACTGGCCTTCGTTGGAGATACCGCCGCCGATGGAAAGGACCTCGGGCTGTGCGATGTTGATCATGCTTGCAAGTCCGCTTGCAAGGTATTCGATGTATTCGTTAACAACTTCGGTAGCTGCCGCGTCACCCAGACGCATACCGTCAAATGCGGTGCGACCGCTAACCTTGCCTGCTTTTTCTACAAGCTGCGTCATTGCGGTCTCGCGACCGATCTTTGCGCACTCGTCGAGCTTTTCCTTGGTGGTCTTGATAAGACCGGTTGCCGAGGAGTAAGCTTCCCAACAGCCGCATCTGCCGCAAGAGCATTGACGGCCGCCAACTTGAATAACGATGTGGCCGAGCTCGCCTGCTGCAGAGTTAAAGCCCTTGAGCACCTTGCCGTCGGTGATAACGCCACCGCCAACACCTGTGCCGAGGGTAATCATAATAGAGGATTTTGCGCCCTTTGCCGCGCCTGCAATGGCTTCGCCCCAAGCGGCAGCATTTGCGTCGTTTTCAATGTGGAACTCCTTGATGGGGAGCATTTCGCGAAGCATAGGAAGAATGGGGAAGTGATCGAAGGGCAGGTTGTTGGCATAAATCGCCTCACCGCTTTCATCGCTAACAATACCGGGGGAAGCGATACCAACCGATGTAATCTCACTTATATCGATGTTCGCTTTTATACAAACATCCTTGCAGAGTCCGGCAATGGCAGTAACGATCTCTTCAGCAGATCTTTCTGCGTGGGTGGGAACGCTTGCCTTTGCAACAATCTTAAATTCTTCGTTTACAATACCTGCGGCAATATTTGTGCCGCCAAGGTCGATACCAATACGATACATAATGGGTCTCCTTTGTCATTTATGTTATATTTTTTTGTTTTCAATTTTGTTGGAACATTGCTTCAATGTCCTCGCGGCCGTAGTATTGCTTACTGTCGCAAAAACGGCACACGACCTCAAGCTTGTCGCTCTTACCCTCGGCAATCTGCTCATCAAGGAGCTTCATACAATCGTTCTTGCCAAGTGTTACAAGCGCCTTTGTGGTACGCTCGCGACTGCAATTACAGGAGTAATCCACGTCAAGCTCGTCAAAGACGTCAAAGGGAATATCCTTGAGTGCCAAGGCGGCGATTTCTTCAAGGGAAAGTCCCTTGTCAAAGAGAGCCGAGACGTTGGAAAGAGCGGGGAGATTCTTTTCAAGCTGATCTACCGTTTCGGGGTCGGCAAAGGGGAGCAGTTGGATCAGAACACCGCCTGCCGCACGGCAGGAGAGGTCGGTATCCACAAGCACACCAAGCGCACACACGGTGGGAACCTGCTCGCTTTGTGCATAGTAGGCGGCAATGTCCTCTGCCACCTCACCGCTTACAAGCTCGATAGAGCCGTGATAGGGCTCGTTTGTGCCGATGTCCTTAATGATGTTGAGGTATCCGCTCCCAACAGCACCGCCAACGTCCAATTTGCCATTGGGTTTGAGGGGGAGATCAACCACGGGATTTTGAATGTATCCGCGCACGTTGCCAATGTAGTCGGCAACGGCAAGGACTGTGCCCGCAGGCCCGTCACCCTTGAGGCTGACGGTAATGGAGTCGGTTTTCTCGCCGAGCATACAGCCCATCAGCGAGGTGATCGTGAGGAGTCTTCCCAAGGTAGCGGTTGCCACGGGGGAAGTACGGTGAATGCGAATGGCCTCGTTTACGATTTCGGTAGAGCGGATGACGTGGATACGTGCGCTTCCGTCCGAGGTCATAGCGCGCAAGATTGTCGAAGACATAACGGTTTCCTTTAGAAAAATTTATTTTTTGATGGCGCGAGCGGCAAAATACCATCGCTCGCAATCGGAGGCAGGCTCACAGAAATCAAATCCGCTCCAAACGCCAAGCAACTCAAATCCTGCATTGGATAGGAGTGTCTTAACGGTATCAAGGTCGTAGCATTTCTCAACCTGATGCTCGTCCGAGCGGCGATAGCGACCGTCTGTATCCTCTTCAAAGAGTGAGAGGTCAAAGTCGCAGAGTCCGCTCTCGGGGTGATAGGTGTTTTGCCAACCGCAATAGATGGCAGATTTTTCACCGTCTTCCCATACGATCTCATCCTCCAGAACGTATGCATTGTTGCCGTAAACGTGCTCGAACTTGAAAGGAGTGTTCATATCAAAGAGGAACAGCCCGTCGGGGTCGAGATAGTTGTGCACGGTAGCAAAGCATTGGGAAAGGTCGTTGGGGGTGAGCAGATAGTTGATGCTATCAAGACAACAAGTAACAGCCCCTACTGTGCCGTAAAGCTCGAAAGCGCGCATATCCTGTTGCAACCACAGAATATTGTAGCGGCCATCGTTTTGCAGGAGTGCCTCGCCAAGCATATCGGCACTGCCGTCCACACCGATCATATCGTAGCCGCGCGAGGCGAGCTCGAGTGTCATTCTGCCCGTGCCGCAGGCAAGGTCAAGAACAAGCTCGGGGCGATGGGGAAGAAAGCGGTCAAAGGAGACCTCAAAAAAGTCAGCCCAAGCGGCATAATCAATTTCGGCATTGAGCTTATCGTAAACGCGAGCGATAGCTTCGTAGCCTTCACAGCCGCTCATCAGCGACGCGCCTTTCTGTTCAGACGGTCCAAAACCTTCACATAGCCCTCGTTGCCGTATTTGATACAACGGTTTACACGGCTGATGGTGGCGGTAGAGAGTCCCGTTTGAGAAGCAATCTCGGTATAGATATGGTTATCCATCAGCATTCTTGCGGCCAAGAGACGGCGCGACATTTCCTGCAATTCGGATGCCGTACAGAGGTCCTCTAAAAAATGGCGGCACTCCTCGGGTGTTTGCAGAGTCAAAAGTCCTTGGCACAAATACTCTAAAAGTTCGTCGTTGTTAAGGTTTCTCATAGGGAGAGTACTCCTTTACATAATCTTTCATTATATTCTAACATAAAAATACATAAAAGTAAATATATTAGCCAAATTTTTCTTTGTAAAAATCAATTATTTGCGGCGGCGTATCCACACCAACATATCACTCTCGCCGCGGTTGGCAAAAGCAAAGTAGGGAATACACTTAACGTGCACCTGTTCGGTTGCAATCTCGGATGCATCAAAATAGAGCGCATTGCTTTCTTTGAGACGGAAAGCGGGAAGCGTGACCGAATACAGACCGTGGAAATCCAATTTCTCGGTAGCATCACAGAGAGCATTTGGTGATATCTCAATGCGGTTGAGACGCTCGCCGTTGTCTACTCCTTCGATGCAATAGACCACAGGACCGCGAGTCAGTGCCATTCTGCCAATGTTGTCGCGCACCATAGAATTGGTGCTGACAAACGAAAGGGAAATATGGAAATTCAAGTCAAGGGAGAAATCCTCTCCTACTGCAAAGTAGGCATAACCATCGCGTATTTCGGGCGTAATCGACTTTTCGTCAAGAGTCGCTGTCAGCTTTTTGCACCATTCGGGCACGCGCAAAGAAATTGCTTTTGCAGTGTAGCCATGTCCATGGATGCACACCTTGCCCTCGCGCGCATAATCTTCGATGATGGCAATATGACCGTGGGGAGTATTCAACTCGGCAGAGATGTATTGTTCGATGCAAAGAGCATCTCCCTCGTCTACGCAAATATAGTCGCCAAGATGTGCGAAGAAGCGATTGATGTTGGGAGGACAGCAGGAGCAGCTGAAAACCTCCACACGCTGTGTTATGGGCAGGCGCGCGTGCTGACGGCGCGGAACTGCCACCTCGCGTCCGTATTCCTCAAGAGCAACTTCCAAGGGATTTTCATAGAAAAAGGATTTTCCGTCAAGAGATGTAGAGGAAAGCATTGCGTTATAAAGCACACGCTCACACAGGTGCCCGTATTTTGCTTGCTTGGAAAGTTTGCGCATACGCGATGCGAACATCATCATGGCAACAGCACAACAGCTCTCGGTATAAGCCGTGCGGTTGGGCAGGTCGTAGGGAACAGTAAAGCTTTCTGTTGTCGGTGTAGAACCCACACCGCCCGTGATATACATTTTGCTGTTTGTAATGTCTGAGAACACTTTCTCTAAATTTTCAAACAAGAGGGCGTCACCCGTCTCGGCGGCAAGGTCTGCAATACCGCTGTAAAGGTAGAGTGCGCGCACGCAGTGTCCGTTGGCGCTCTCCAAGTGGCGAATGTCTACGTCATCTTGCGAGCCAAAGAGATTATCTTCGTAAATAGGCTTGTCTTTTTGGTTGTTGCCACGCATTTCCAAAAAGAAGCGTGCCATATTCAAGTATTTTCCATTTTTGGTGTGTCTGTAAAGCTTGATAAGCGCGAGTTCAATCTCTTCGTGACCCGGAGTCATAAAGCCTGCGGAGTTTTCTACAAGAAAAACGCGCTCGATCAGGTCACAGTAGCGCTCCATGATCTTGAGAAAACGATCTCTGCCCGTAGCCTTGTGGTAGGCAATGGCGGCTTCGATCAGATGTCCCGCGCAATAAAGCTCGTGGCGATCTCGGTTGGAAAAAATGAGATGAGGGCTGACCTGCTGATGCTCGGAGTTGAGGTATCCGTCCTCTCTTTGTGCACGCTCCATACAGTCAATGAGCTCCTCGCAAAGTGCTTCGTGCTCGCGCATACTATCGGGGTCTTGCTCTATGAGGTATGCAACTGCTTCCATCCATTTGGCAACGTCGGAGTCATAAAAGATGTGCGGCTTTTTACCCGTTTTGGCATAGTTAAAGCGCAAAGCATCAAAACGTCCGCTTTCTTCAAATCTTTGGCGCACGTTTGAAAGGGATACGTTTTTATTCAAATCACATCTGTCTTTCCAAAATCCGTCTGTCAGAGTGACGGATTGAAAGGGAATAAAATCAACAGTTTTCATAATTTTTACTCCTTTTGGGCGAGTGCGCGAATGATCTCGCCTGCCATGACAAGTCCCGCGACGGGTGGAACGTAGGGAAGAGATGCGGGGGGAACTCTCTCACCCTCGTCGGGAGAGAAAAGCGGCTTTTTGGCTTCTTCGGTCGAATAAACCACCTTAAGATGTGTAATGCCGCGCGCCTTGAGCTCTCGGCGCATTACACGGGCGAGAGGACAACCGCTTGTCTTGGAAAGATCGGTTACGCAAAAACGAGTCGCATCCATCTTGTTGCCTGTTCCCATCGCGCTGATGAGGGGAACCCCTGCCGTCGTGCATCTGACAGCAAGCTCGATTTTAGCCGATACCGTGTCAATGGCATCCGCAACGTAATCAAAATCGCAGAGAGGGAAGTTGTCGGCGTTTTCGGGCAGGTAAAAGACCTGATGTGTGACCACCTTGCAATCGGGATTGATGTCAAGAATGCGTTTTTGCATCACCTCGACCTTGGGAAGTCCAACGGTAGAGTGCAGTGCGATGATTTGGCGGTTGATATTGGAAAGGGAAACCACATCATTGTCAAAGAGATGCAGCTCTCCCACACCTGCGCGTGCCAAGGCTTCGCAAACGTAGCCGCCCACACCGCCAACGCCAAAAACGGCCACCTTCGCCGCCGTCAAATTTTCAATTCCGCTCTCGCCCAAAAGCATTGCCGAGCGGATGTGTTCTTCTTTTACCTTCATAGCCTTGCCTCCCACTGTTCATTCGCGCTTCCTTTCTATGGCAATTTATACAGGCAACAGAAGGATTTGCGAGTAATGAAAGGCTCCCTTGTGTAAAGGGAGCTGTCAGCCCCGGGGCTGACTGAGGGATTGTTATTACTGTAAAATCATTTTTACAATCCCTCCGTCTCGCTTCGCGAGCCACCTCCCTTTACACAAGGGAGGCTTTTTTTGATTTCGTCAAATAAAGAAGTTGTTTCGTTTTTTCTTCATTATAACAGAATTTTATCTTTTTTGCAAGGGCTTCTTTACAAATCAATAAAAATAGAGTATAATATAAGGGATATACCAAAGGGAGAGAACAATATGACGCGTGATGAACACTTAATTGAGACCTGTGCCGCCTCAAAATCGGTTTTCGAGGGCAAAATTCTGCACGTTTTTGTTGATGACATCAACCTGCCGAATGGAGCAAAAGGTTTTCGTGAATATATCAAGCACATTGGAGCGGTGGCAGTTCTGCCTCTGACCGATGACGGCAATGTGATTTGTGTGCGGCAATACCGCTATGCTGTGGAGCAGGTGACCACCGAGATCCCCGCAGGCAAGCTCGATAGCCCCGACGAAGATCCCCGAGAGGCTGCTCTGCGCGAATTGCGCGAAGAAACGGGAGCTTGTTGCAAGTCTTTGACCTATCTTGGTACTTATCTTGCATCTCCCGCAATCTTGGATGAGAAAATCAACCTCTATCTTGCTCGCGGCTTGGATTTTGGAGAGACAGACCCCGACGACGATGAATTTATCGACGTGGTGCATATTCCACTGCAAGAAATGGTTGAGCGCGTAATGGCGGGCGAGATTTTGGACGGCAAAACACAGCTTGCAGTTCTCAAAGTGAGTGAGTTGTTGCGCCGCGAAAAAGAGGAGAAGGAGACAGAAACAGTATGACAAAAAGAAACGTAATGATTGACATTCTCACCTCGCGCACAGAGATGAATCTTTCACTCTTTGCGGAGGAGCCTGAGAATGAAGAAATAGAAGAAGGTATGCCTTCATTTGAGGAGTTTTTGAAAAATGCGGCGGGTGAGATGCCCGAGCCGACAGAGATGCTGATGGAAGGTAAGCTTCTCGTCAGCAGTTTTCGCGTAGAACTCGTCTATGCTGAAAGCGAACTTACGGGTATGCAGGGCTCTGTTACCGCCATTGGTTTTGACCGCGCCAATCCCGATCTCGTGTCAATGGTTCGCACAGGACCTGTCCGCACGGCGATGACCTTTGAAGAGGGCAAACGCCACATCTGCCTTTATAACACGCCGTTTTCCGAGTTTGAGGTTTGCGTGCGCACCCTCAAGGTCAAAAACCGCCTTTTGGAAGAGAACACACTTGAACTTGATTATCTCATCGAAATCCATGGTGCACAGGCCGAGCATTGCAAAATGACCGTCACCGTCCGACCGGGGGCAGAGATTTGACGATAGCGTAGAGACGCTTTTTATCTTTCACTAAGAAAAAATTATCTGTCGTTAAAAAGACGCGCAAATTTCCTTGACGCCTTCCCATTCACGTGTTAAAATGAAATTACAAATTCAAAAAAGGAGAAGCATCGTTGATGAAGAAAATATTTGCCGCCCTGTTATGTATTTTGTTACTTTGTAATTTTGTTTCTTGCAATCAATCTAATCCTGCGAAAACAACAGAATCGACAAGTGAGCCAACAGTGGGCGCACCTGACGAAAAGGGAACGACGCCACCCGTAACCCTACCACAAGAAACAACACAACCCCAAACGGAATCTACAACTGCCCCAACGCATCAGGAGTGTCCCTCCACAAAATATCCCTTTCTTGCAGAAGAAGAGCAGCAAGCTTGGAAACCGTATCTGCTCAACACACTTGCAAACATTGCTATTAAGGACAGTGAGCATTATATTCCAGGTAGCTATGCCGTAGGGTTGATGGATATCAACTTTGACAATGTCCCTGAGGTGCTTGCGGCAAGTGCTGGCGGTTCTATGGGTAATGTTTTTATCGAAATTTACGATCTTTATACGGGTAAAGAAATAGACTTTTATAATGCGGCGCACTGGCAAGAGTGGGATAATATTTACCTTTGTGTTGTTAATAAAAACGGAGAAAAGAGTATTTTGACTGAAGGCTCGTATCGCAATCCCGAACTTGGCTGGATAAAGCATTTTAGTCTTTTATCCTATGAATCAAACAACGGAGTATCTTTCACGCCTCTATTTTCTGAGTCTGTCGCGCAAGAGGTGGGATACTATAAGTGTAATGGACAAACGGTAACGAAAGAGGAATACGACACGCAATTCCAACAGTTTTTGAAAAATTATCAAACGATAAGCCAAACCCAAATCCAACTCATCAAATGGAAACAATTTGATGCCGCGAGCAGGGAAGAACTGAACGAAAAAATAGCAGATGCCCTCATCGGTAGCACACAGGAGTTTGTTTATACTTGCACAGAGAACGAAAAATAAACACACTTGAACTCGACTGCCTCATCGAAATCCACGGCGCACAAGCAGAGCATTGCAAAATGACGGTCACTGTTCGCCCGGGTGGGGAGATTTGAGAGAAGGAGAAAAGAATGGAAACAACCTTATACGAGTTTTCGTTTAACTTTGCAGCATTTGTTGGCTTGATTTTTCCGCTCCTTATTAGCATTGTACTGTTTTTTGCCAATGAAATTGTTAAAGGGTGTAAGGGTTCAAAACCCGCTACTCCAATCGGCACCAAAGAAATATCACCAAAAACATTCAAAATTTTCACACGTATTCTTGGCGGTTTTTTGACGGTTTGTTGTTTGCTTTTTGTGATATCGCACATTACAGAGTACAAGGAATACAAAACGAGATTGGATAACGACGACGTTTTTGTAATAGAGGGATATGTTACCAATTACAAGGAGTACTCTACAATCGAAAAAACACCCGAAAGCTTTGAAATTGACGGAGTTTGTTTTGCATATAGCGAACGAGATGAAACCAATGGCTACCACAGTATAGCCGGACACGGCGGTGTTATCACACATAACGGACAGCACCTCAAAATCAAATACGTTACAAACGAATGGAACGAAAATGTCATACTTGCTATATACGAAATTAAGTAGTGTGATTCCTTCAATAAGTACAAAAGGCACCCATTGGGTGCCTTTTGTGTTGCATCAAGCTGTTTTTTGCTTATCTTTTTTATCCTTGCTATCCTTCTTCACCCTCACAAACAGCGAAAGCAGAGCGCGTCCATCAAAGGGAATGAGCGGATAGAGATAGGAATGTCCGCCGTTCACCGTCTTGTTGCTGACAAGCAAAAGAATGATGATCGCCGTTCCGATGCCAAAACCAACGAGCCCGAGTATCTCTATGAGGACAACGAGCAAAATCCGCATAAATTTGAATGCGTATCCGAGTTCATAGCTCCGTTGCGTAAAATTGGCAATCGAAACAAATGCCATATACAAAATGACCTCGGGAATGAGCCATCCAATGCTTACAGCAAAGTCACCAAGTATCAGTCCGCCCACGATGGCAAGGGAGTTAGAAAGCATACTCGGGGTGTTCATCGATGCGAGCCGCAAGCCGTCAATCATAAATTCCATCAGTATCAGCTGTGCAAAAATGGGGATGCGTCCTGTCTCTTGCGGAACGATGAACCCGAGCCACGCAGGGATCCATTCGGGGTTGCGGATGAGTAGGAACCAAAGAGGAACCAAAAAGAGCGTCGACCAGAATACCAAATGCCGCACAATGCGAATATAGGTTCCCGTCAGGGGCGGGAAATAAAAGTCATTTGTCTCTTGCATAAAGTCGAAAATGGTGCTTGGCAGAACCATCACCTCGGGGGAGTTGTCGCAAATGATGAGTACGCTTCCCTCAAGCAGTTGCGCTGCCGCCGCATCGGGACGCTCGGTGTATCGGATTTTGGGGAACGGATTGTACCATCTTTGTCGAATGAGTAGCTCCGCAAGCGATTCGTGTCCCATCGTCAGGGCATCGGTTTGAATAGAGTCCAATTTGTTTGAGAGCTTTTGCACGTACTTGTCGTCGGCAATTCCCTTGATATAGCAGAGAACGACGTCGGTTTTGGAACGTGTGCCCACGCTGGTGTAGTACATCGTCAGGTTGGGGTCTCTGATACGCCTGCGCACCATTGCAGTGTTAAAAACAAGCGTTTCCACAAATCCATCGCGCGAGCCCATCATCACGCGGTCGGTCTCGGGTTCGGCAACCGAGCGAGCAGGGTAGGTACGCGAGTCAATGATAATGGCAAATCGGCCAAAGGTCTCCCCAAGCATCAGAGTCGTGCCCGAAAGTAGCATTTGTATCATCTTTTCGCCGTCTTCCATCACCTCTGCCTCAACAAAGGGCATATGGTGCTCTACAAAATAGCGAGCCGCGGCATCCTCGCCCTCATCGGTGGGAGTCCCCAACCCTTTGAGCGAGAGAAAATAGAACATCAGCTTGTTCATTGAACCGCCGTCAACAAAGCCGTCTATATAGTATAAGGTTGTTTCATGCTCTCCAATAAAGAGCGTTTTTTTGATGATATCAAAATTTTCGCGCACGCGCAGAACATCATCCACGTGTCGCACGTTCTCGCGATAATCGCCGCACAATTCAAGCATAAAAGTTTCTCCGTAACCTATTTTTCTTTATTATGCCGCAAAATGGCAGAGCTATTCATAATCGTTAGCTTCTTGGCATAAGATTGAATAAATCGGATCGCAAAAAAGGAAAGGAGAACTTGAAAAATGATGACCGATACCTATTGCCCCGAAGGGGCATTACTCGAGAGCGTACAAAACAGAGAATACCTATCATCTTTGGCGGGACTCGAGCGCGCTATGAGTCGCGGAGCTATTGTAGAGGGCATTGCCACGCTTTGCGATGAGGAAATGCGCCTGCACGTTGATCTGCACTGCGCGCGCGGCATTATCGAGGCGGATGAAACGGTTGCCTGCCGCGCAGGAGAGACCAAAAAAGACATTGCCGTTATCACAAGAGTCGGAAAGCCCGTAGCGTGCAAGATCCTCTCGATTGATTGCCGCGACGGTGTTCCCGTAGTAAAGCTTTCGCGCAGAGCGGCGCAAGAGGCGTGTATGCGGCATTATATGAAACATCTTTCGGCGGGTGACATTCTCACAGCACGCGTCACACATCTGGAGCCCTTTGGCGCATTCGTTGATATTGGATGCGGTGTGCCGTCCCTTTTGTCGGTAGATTGCATTTCGGTCTCACGCATCTCGCATCCGCGAGACAGACTTGCTTGCGGAATGACCATTCCCGTAGCTGTCAAGTGCGTCAATCGCGAGAGCGAGCGCATATACGCCACCCTGCGAGAGCTTCTTGGAACGTGGGAAGAAAACGCCGCCGCGTTTGAGGCAGGGCAAACGGTTACGGGCATTGTGCGAAGCATTGAAAGCTATGGTGTGTTCGTAGAGCTTGCCCCCAATCTTGCAGGACTTGCCGAGGTAGGGGAAGAGGAAGCCGCGATTTTGCGCTCAAAGATTGGGCAAAGCGTTGCCGTCTACATCAAAAGTATTCTGCCCGAGCGAATGAAGGTCAAGCTCGTGCTCATTGATGCTTGCTGTTCTGCGCCCGCACCGAGAACGCCTTTGCGTTTCTTTATTGATACTAACGAAACACAGCACATCGCACGTTGGAGATATTCTCCCACCCGCGCTCCGCGAGTGATAGAAACTGTTTTTAGTGAGAATTAAAGAAAAGAACCGCGACTTCTCAGAAGTCGCGGTTCTTTTGTTATGCCATCGTCTCAGGCAGCTTTTTGCCACCCAGAATGTGAAAATGCAAATGCTTGACCGTTTGGCAACCGTCCTCGCCGCAGTTGGTAATCACGCGATAACCATTTGTCAGCCCTTCGGCAGCGGCAATTTGAGGGATCGCCTCAAAAATGCGAGCCACGTAAGCGCTGTTTTCGGTATTCACGCCATCGGCAGAGGGAATATGCACCTTGGGCACAACCAAAACGTGCACGGGCGCCATCGGCTCGATATCGCGGAAAGCATACACCATTTCATCCTCAAAAACTTTAGAGGAGGGAATCTGCCCACCAATAATTTTACAAAAAATGCAATCAGACATAGAATTTCATCCTTTCGTCAGTATGACTACAGTATACAACAAAAGGCGAGAAAAGTCAATGGTTTTTGCGCTTTTCTTCACAGCTTGCTTGACAACCTCTCAAAATATGATATAATAGATATAACGAAAGGAAAGGGGGAACTGTCCTATGCTGCAGCAATGCACGCGCGATTTATGGGAATATTTGAAGGATGCTGATAAAACTATCGTTCTTTACGGCATGGGCAATGGTGCCGATAAGATTTTGGCAGTTCTCCGCGAGCGAGACATTTCTGTGAGTGGTGTTTTTGCCAGCGACGGCTTTGCGCGCGGCAACCTCTTTCACGGTATGCCTGTGCGCACTTGGAGTGATATTAAAGCCGAATTTGGTGCCGAGAATGTCATCGTTCTGCTCTCGTTTGGCACATCACGCCCCGAGGTAATGGAGAATATTTTGCGCATCCGCGCCGAGGCAGAGCTCTACGCACCTGACGTTCCCGCCTTTGGCGATACGCTCTTCACACGTGCTTTTTATGAAGAACACAAGGAAGAATTCGCCGCCGCTCGCGCTCTCCTGTCGGATGATGAATCTCGCCGCATTTTTGATAATATTCTTTCCTATAAGCTCTCCGGCGACATCGGTTATTTGTTGGATGCCGCGAACGGTGAGAATGAGATTTGGGAGCACATCATTCACCCCGAAACCATCCATGCTGCCGCCGACCTTGGTGCGTACAACGGCGATACCGTTCGTCAGCTCCTTACAAAGGGGGAAGGAAACATCGAAACCGTTTGGGCAATGGAGCCCGACGCGCGCAACTACAAAAAGCTCCAGGCTTATGCCGAGACCGAAACGCGCGCACATATGATTCCCGTCAATGCAGGTGCGTGGGATAAAGAAGAAACTCTCTTTTTCGATAAAAGCGGCAATCGCAACGCATCGTTTGAAAAAAATCGCTCACAGACCCTTGCCGACCGCCCTCTAAAGGTGAGCGAGATCAAAGCATTGCCCCTTGATAAAGTTCTCAATGGTGAACGTGTGGACTACATCAAATATGATGTCGAGGGCTCGGAAAGGGAAGCGCTTGACGGCTCCCAAAAGACTCTTATAGCACACGCGCCCACACTGCTCGTGTCTCTTTATCATCGCAGTGAGGATATGTTCGCTTTGCCGTTGCACATTCAAAAAATCGCCCCCCACTATCGCGGTTTTTATCTGCGACGAATGGCAGGTGTCCCTGCGTGGGATATTAACCTTTACGTAACAAACGAGGAAATATAAAGAAAAGTGGCAGATTCATTTAGCGTAGAACAAAGCCACTCTTATAAACAAAGATAAAGACCAACTAAAAATATAGCTTTGGGTTTTTAATATGAGGAAATCCGCCGAAAAAATTCGGCGGATTTCCTCATTTTATGTGGCTTTTTAGTCGCGTTTTGGCTCTCTGGCGTACCTTTGTACGCCGACGATATCCAAATCACGCCTTCTGCATCTGAATGACTCAGCCCCTTTTATTACATAATCGGTGCAAACATACGGCAAATATTTTGCAAAAATTCAACCAAAAAGTTTGTTTTGCAATCTGCCTCGGTGATCTCGCGGCAATCGTTTTGCAGGTTTAGGATGTCGGTTTTGATGTCGGCAACCATTTTTGTGCCGTAAAAGCAAGCGCCGCACTCGTAGTTGAGGTAAAGGCTTCGAAAATCCATATTTGTACTGCCAATCATACAAAAATCATCGTCCGATACCACAATTTTGGAATGCACAAAGCCGGGAGTATATTCGTAAATCTTCACTCCCGCCGAGAGAAGCTCGCGGTAGTAGGAGCGCGTGGTAAAGAACACGACTTTTTTATCGGGAATACCCGGTACAAAAACGCGCACGTCCACGCCGCTTTGCGCGCAGTATTTAATAGCAGATAGTATCTCCTCACCCACCATCAGATAGGGCGTGGTGATGTATAAGCTTTTTTGTGCGCGCGTGATTGCGTGTGCATAGATGCGCTCGCCCACGTGAATTTTATCCATTGGGCTGTCGGTAAAGGGCTGCACCCATCCATCCGAGGGGGTGATGGAGTCTCTGTCGGCGATAAGATCGCGCAAGGGCTCACGCGTGCGCGATAGCAGATGCCAAGTCTGCAAAAACATAGCGGTAAAGCTCTCTGCCGCTGCACCTTGCATCCGCACGGCAGAGTCGCGCCAGTGTCCGAAACGAAGCTTTTCATTGATATATTCGTCGGCTAAATTGATGCCACCCGTGTAAGCGATTTTGCCGTCTATCACAGCAATTTTGCGGTGGTCGCGATTGTTTTGCAGGGTGGTGAGCAGAGGATGAAAGCGATTGAATATCTCGCACTGAATCCCATAGGAGCGTAAGGTTTTTTGATACCCTACGGGAAGCGTGAGCAAGCAACCAAGGTCGTCGTATATCACACGCACGTCCACTCCCGCTGCCACGCGTTCGCGAAGCACCTTAAGAATGGCATCCCACATAATGCCTTCTTCAATAATGAAATATTCAAGAAAGATAAATTTTTCGGCGCGTCGCATATCTGCGAGCATTGAGGAAAGCATCTCTTTGCCGTCTTCAAAATAGCGGCTCTCGGTATGCTCATAAGCAGGGAAGGCGGCTGTGTTACGCAAATAGGAAAGCAGACGCCCATCTTGACCGTTTGCAAGATTCGGTTCTTCGGGTGCACAGAGCGTGCGGTATTCCGCATGTTGCGCATCCTCAATTTTTTGCAGAGTTTTACGAAAGCCCGTAGATGCCGTTTGAAAATGGAAGGTCCAATACATCACGCCGCCAAAGAGCGGAAAGAGTAAAATGAGGAACGTCCACAAAATTTTGAAGGCATATTTGTCAGGGCGGGTAATGAGGTGCAAAGCGGTTGCAACACTCAGAGCGGTCAAAACCAACCCAAGCCAATGTAACTGACTTCCGCGCAAAAGCAGTGTCAAAAGGAGCACAAGCTGCGCCAAAATCATTAAAGTGATGAACATTCGCCTACCCAAAAACAGACGAAATTTACTGCGATATTTGATTTTCTTCATACGCGTACTCCTTTCATAGTATTCGTATATGACAAAAAGGCATAAGTGGGGACTGACGAGGTCAGTCCCCAAAGATGTTAAAATGTTGATTAAGCTTCCTCACTACCGCCTTGGTTGTCTATGAATTTCTCCATATATTCCTCGGCTGTAATGAGAATGGTGCGCGGCTTGGAGCCGTCGGGAGGGGATACATATCCCTCGGATTGCATACGGTCGATCAGCTTTGCCGCACGGCTGTAGCCAATCTCCAATTTGCGTTGAAGCAGGGAGGTGGAAATGCGTTTTTCCTCGATTGCGATACGAACTGCGTCAGCATATTTGCTGTCCGCACCCTTTTCGCCGGAGTCCTCACCGGAGGGAACAAAGTCACCGCCGCTGCGGCCCTTGTTACCGCACTGTGCGGCAAGCTCTTTGAGCTTGGCAATGAATTTTTCATCATATTCTGCCGTGCCGTTTGTAGCACGAATGAATTCGCAAATGCGTTCAACCTCTTTGTCGTCAACAAATGCGCCCTGAACACGCGTGTCACGCATCGAACCGATGGGCACGAAGAGCATATCACCGCGACCGGTGAGCGATTCTGCACCGATGTGGTCAAGGATAACGCGAGAGTCGACCTGTGACTTAACCGCAAACGCGATACGGGAAGGAACATTGGCCTTGATAAGACCGGTAACAACGTCAGCGGAGGGACGCTGGGTACCAATGATCAGGTGCATACCTGCGGCACGCGCCTTTTGTGCGATGCGGCAGATAGCCGTTTCGACCTCGTCACGCGCGGTCATCATCAAATCTGCCAACTCGTCAATGATAATGACGATGTAGGGCAGGTGAGGCATATCGGGGTCGTCCTTGGTCGTGGTGTTGTAACCCTTAATGTCACGCACGCCAACTTGTTCAAACAGTTCAAAGCGACGCTCCATTTCTTCAACAGCCGCTTGCAGAGCACCTGCGGCATCCTTTGGCGTGGTTACAACGGGAGCCATCAGGTGAGGAATGTTCTTATAAATACTGAACTCAACCTTTTTCGGGTCGATCATAATCAGTCTGACATCCTCGGGGGTTGCCTTATAGAGCAAGCTCATAACAATACAGTTGATACAAACCGATTTACCACTACCCGTGGTACCTGCAATCAGCAAGTGAGGCATTTTAGCAATGTCAAAGATGAGGGGCTCGCCGGCAATACCCGAACCGAGACAAGCGGTCAGCTTGCTTTGCGAGGAAGTAAACGCTTTGGATTCAATAAGCTCGCGCAGATAAATGGTGGAGCGTGTTTTGTTAGGGATCTCGATACCAACCGAGTTTGTTCCGGGAATCGGTGCTTCGATACGAACGCCGCCCGAAGAACGGAGAGCGAGTGCGATGTCATCTGCAAGATTGGTGATAGTACGTACGCGTACACCTGCCGCAGGAGTAACCTCATATCGAGTAACGGTAGGACCGCACGCGTGTCTGGGTTCACCCAAAATGTTTACGTGGAAGCTGCGCAGGGTATTTGCCAAAGCTTCGCTACTTGCATCAAGCTCGGCTTTGTTCTCCTCCGACATCGGCTCACCCGGTTGCAGGTAAGAAACGGGAGGGAATACGTAACGCTTGGGCTTTGCAGGTTTTGCAACGGGCTTTGCGGCGGCAGGCTTTTTATCGCCGCTTGTTGGAGCAGTTGATTTCTTTACAGCAGTACCTGCACGGGGCAGAGTGTTTTGTTGTTGGGCGGCTTCCAAACGTTCAAATTCTTCGCTGGTCAAGCCGAAATCCTTAGGCTGCTCGATTTTCTGCGAGGGTTGCTTGATAGCAGAAATGGAGGGAGGAGATCCCGCAGGATTTTGTGCCATCTTGGCGGCAGGCTTTGTCGCTGTAGGAGCTGTATTTGTGGGTCTTGCCACAGGGGCGGCAGGTCTTGTGCCGGGGGCTGCCGGTTTTGTCGTAGGAGATGCGGGCTTTGGCGTTGATGTCCCGGTGGAGGGAGCCGCAGGTCTTGCAGCGGGAGCGGGAGTAGGACGTTGCTGAGGCGCGGCACTTCTTTGCGAGGGAGCAAGCGGAACCTCGGGCGGTACGGGCGCGTGCTTTTTTGTCAGGCGCGCATCGCTGTCATCCAAATCGATAAAGATGTTTTTGAGGTCAAAGTCGCGGTCTGCCTTGGGAACACGGCGAACCTGTCTGTTTTCAGAAGTTTTGGGGAAGATCGGTTCAACGGCGGCATCGCGGTTGAGCGCGGCATCCGGTGCAGGGGTAGGTTTTACTTCTGCTGCAGGAGTTGCAGGCTGTGCCGAGGGATATGCGCTCGGAGCAGGCTCCTGATCCATAGCAGACATTCTTTCACTGACCTTATCGGGTACAAACAGCTTGTCCTCTTGGGTGGGGTCAAGACGGGGCATTGGCATTGGTGCCATCTTATCCTCGGCGCTCTTTTTGCCTGTGGGCTGTACAACGCGAACCGCGCCAAGTGGGGCTTCAGCGGCAAAGTTATCGGAGTCGTCGGTCGTCAGCTGACGAGAGGTCGTTCGACGGATCTTCTCATCCATCTTTGCGCGGATCTCGGCATCCTCGGCACTTTGCTCCGAATAAGAGGGAGCACGCTTCCCATGTGTGCGACGATAGTTGCGAATGCGGTTCCACAAATGCTGGGGAGTCATGCCTAAAAGGTAGAACAGCGAGGCAGCTAACAGGAAGAACCCGATAATGAGC
>SVQS01000163.1 GCA_015065205.1 Oscillospiraceae bacterium | reverse complement strand
GAGCTCTTTAACGACTACATCCGCCGCCCCGGGAGTGTTGCTCCTTTGTTTGCCGCCTACTGTAATGGCACGACTGTAACCTGCCCAGGGCTTTCGCAATGGGGTACGGTGGAGCTTGCCGAGCAAGGTTTGACACCCTTTGAAATTCTTACCTATTACTATGGCGACAACATTGAGCTTGTTCGCAACGCGCCTGTAATGGGCAGCACCGAGAGTGCTCCGCTCTATCCTTTGCAGGTTGGTTCAACAGGTGACGACGTTCGCACAGCGCAGCTGCGACTAAACCGCATTTCTACAAATTTCCCTTCGATTCCAAAGATTTTACAGGTTGACGGCATTTTTGCCGAGGATACCGAAGCGGCGGTGCGGCGTTTTCAAGAGGTGTTCAACCTCACGCCCGACGGTATTATTGGAAAGAACACGTGGTACACCATTCAAAACATTTATATCGGCGTCAAACGCCTCAATGATTTGAATGCAGAGGGCATCTCGCTCTCTGACGTTACACGCCAATACCCCGGCTCGTTGCAGGTTGGCAGTGTAGGTGACGGTGTGCGGAATTTGCAATATTTTATCTCTTATATTTCGCAATTTTACGATACCATTCCTGCTGTTCCCATTGACGGCGTATTCGGCGAAGCCACACGCGCGGCTGTCGAGGACGTACAACGCACGTTTGGCTTAACACCCGATGGCATCGTGGGCGAGCGTACTTGGTATGCCTTAACAAATGCTTATCTGGGCGCGATTGCGACCATTCCGCGTGAGTATGTTGAGGGTGTTGCTGTCCCTTATGGGGGAATTCCCTTGCGCATCGGCTCGGATTCGGATTCGGTGCGACTTTTGCAGGAATATCTCAATTACATTGCGCGCTCTTATCCCGAAATTCCCACTGTTGAGGCGACGGGATACTTCGGCCCGCGCACGCAAGAGGCAGTTCTTGCGTTTCAGAGGCGGTTTGATCTTGTGGCAAACGGCGTTGTTGCATCGACTACGTGGAACGAGATCATTTCCCTTTACGAGGCGCTTTATCAAGGCAATCGCTTGCAGGAAGGTCAGTACCCCGGCTTTGACGTGGGCGCGTAAGAAAGTGAGGTTTGGTTATGCCAAGATATGAAAACGAAACACAAGCCATCTTGAATTTGCAACGCTATTTGCGGCAACTTTCCTATCACCATCCCGAAATCACGCCCCCACCCGTAGATGGCATTTTTGAAAAAGATACCGAGCGCGCTTTGCGAGAATTTCAAGCCCTGCGGGGCTTACCCGTAACAGGGCGCGCCGACCGTCGCACATGGGAGGAGCTTTATGCCCTTTACCGCGCCTCGGTTGCCGAACATGAGCCACCGAGAACGGTTGCGATACTCCCCTTTGTGGCAGGTGAAATTTTGCTTTCCGAAGGCGACGAGGGCTTTACCATCAACGTTTTGCAATTTATGCTCCGCGAGCTTGGAGAGAGTCTGATTGAGCTGGAAGAAGTTGAGATCAGTGGCACATTTGATGCCAAAACGGCACGCGCGGTGCGACTGTTCAGGCAGCAAAACGGACTTGCTGAGGGCGAGACCGTTGACCTCGTTACTTGGAACACCTTGGTCGACAGGTTTAATCGATTGGGAGTGGAGAATATATAGAAAAAGCACCGCGAGAGTGACACATAGCCACTTTCGCGGTGCTTTTTACATATATATTATACCACAAATTCACCCAAAAGTCAAGTCTTGTATTTGCAAAATCTATATGCTATAATTAATAAAAATACGAAAAGGAGTGTGCCTCATATGATTTTGAATGCTTTAGATGAAGTTTTGTTTTGGGAAGATATAGAAACACTAAAACAATTTACCAAAGAAAACAGCCGTAAGTTCTATCCTCATGATCATGAGAATTATTACAAGAATGCAAAAAAGTTCTTTCGCACAATTATTCCAAGCAAGGCAGAATTTATCCGTCGCTTAGAAACGTACGCCGACATTGGACAACCTATTTGGATCTCCGGAAGAAATGAGCTCAGTGATGATATTGATGCCGAAGCAATGATTAAGGCAATTTCAGTAAGTTCAAAAGTCAGTAACGGAAAAGAAAAAGCGGCTCGAGCATCTAAATGGCGAGAAAATAATCCTTCGTTTTGGAATTTTTATACCGACAACATCCTACATCAACAAGAAAATAAAATTTTGGAACTCACCGTTGGTGCGGGCGGTGGAACAACTGCTGTTATGCAAAAAATGACAGAACAAGACTACTATATGGGTGTTGATATTGACTTTGTATGTGCAAAAAATGCCGATGCCCTTGCAAAATACCATAATATAAATGGTTTAGGTATTGCGACATCTCTTTGGAAATTGCCTTTTGAGGACTGTATGTTTACATCGGTCTGCTGTAATGCAGGTTTGGAAGAATGTCGAGAAATTCCGACAATTATAAAAGAAGCTTATAGAGTATTAAAACCCGGTGGTAAAATCACCTTACATTGTTCAAACACCAACAAAATACAGTCTTACCCAAGATTTGAAGAATACGGCTTTTCTGAGGAAGAAATGATATTTTGGCTGAAACAAATTAGAATGTTCGCATCTATTGAAAGTGTAGAGGAATTGCTCACGCATCATGGATTCAAGTTTTTCAAAAAAATGACGGATGAAAGATTAGGAAGTATACTCGTTTTTGAAAAATAAATTATTAAGTTTTACATTCAACAAAGGACGGCAAGCGATGCTTGCCGTCCTTTGTTTTCGGTGGCAGCAAGCCACCGCCCTACTTTGTTATATTGTTCCCTTCGCAAACCTTGTTGCAATATCACCTTGATGCTCGTCGTATCCACACAAGAGGACGTTTGCGTTTCCATCGTCGTCGTATTCGACGACCGAAACCGAAGCATTTGCGCAGAACTCTACTTTTTTGAGTTCCTCGGGGGAGTATCCTTCCCACTTGGCACGCATTAGACGAATGGGTGTGGCGTGGGTGAAGATGGCAAAGCATTCGCCTTTGTGGAGTTCAATCAAGCGATCAACCTCGCGGTAAATGCGCGTGCCGAGTTCAAGGGTGCTCTCCCCACACTCTGGGTGTGCGCGTCCGCAATCGGTGCGCCAAGTAGCATAACTCTCGGCATATTTTTCCATCAGCTCGTCATAAGAGCGTCCTTCCCATTCTCCTGCGTAAATTTCGCGGAGATCACGGCCGGGAATGATAGGAAGATTGTGCAATTTTGCGGTCGGTTCAGCGGTTTGCATGGAACGTGCAAGGTCACTTGAATAAATGGCGCGGAGGGGATATTCGGATAAGAATTTTGCCGTATTTTCGGCTTGTTTGTGTCCGAGTTCGGTCAAGGGCGCATCGGTGTGTCCTGCAAATACGCGCTCAAGGTTGGCAGTGCTCTGTCCGTGACGAACAAAAATAACGGTGGTCAATTTTGTGTCCCTCCTTTATTTTTCTTTCTTTTTTGCAGAAGCAATACCGAAAGACAGATAAGCGGAAAAATAGTTGCAAAGACAAATGCAGCGCGCAGATCTTGTCCAAAGGCATCGGCAATTACGCCCGAAACGTACGGTCCTGAAAGACACCCGATGTCACCCGCAACCGCGAGAATAGCGAACATGGAAACACCGCCCAAAGGGATGCTTGCAGCCGCGTGGCTGAGTGTCCCCGGCCAAAAAACACCTACGCTGAAGCCACAGAGTGCGCATCCAGCAAGGGCAAAGATCGGGTGCGGAGCAAATGCCGCCATAAGATAAGAGGTTGCGCATCCAATGCAGCCCCAAATCATCCATTTTGTCAAGTCTACGCGGCTCGAAAGTCTGCCGTAAAGGACACGTGCGATGCCCATCATTACAGCAAACATACAGGGACCAAGCAGGTCACCGAGTGCCTTATCAATACCAAGTGCGGATTCCACAAAAGCGGATGCCCATTGGCTCATTACCATCTCCCCTGCTCCCGCGCAGTACATCATCAAAAAGAATACGAGAAAGAGAGGCGTGCGGAAAAGTCTTGCTACAGGGGATTTTTCCCCCTTTTGTGTTGGAAGATTATAAATGGGCACGACAGCAAAAGCGACC
>SVQS01000010.1 GCA_015065205.1 Oscillospiraceae bacterium | reverse complement strand
TATATCAATAAAGCAATGCCGAACAGCGCAGGCAAAAAATAGCACAGATGGATCAGGGCGCGGCGTGCACCAACAGACATACGGCTCATTTGTTTTCTCCCGCAAGCTTGCCTTCCATCAGGAATGCGGCTTCCATATCAGCACAGCAGGTAGCATACGCCAAAGGGAACATTTCAAGCGCACGACCTACGTTGCCGGGGTCCTCGGTACCCGAAAATCCCATGTGGTAGCGAATGGCAAACGCCTCATCACGCGTAAGTTTCATATAGGCAGAAACGATATAGGCAGACTTCTCTCCATGGCCGTAAGGAAGCGTATCCTCAATGGTGTAGTACGGAACACTCTGCCATCTTCCCGTCTCATCCTTGACGTTGCGATAGCTTGTCTTATAGAAATTCACCTTGCAGATGTCATGCAAAAGACCTGCGATTGCAATGCTTTCCTCGGGGTATTCGATGCCGTAGACCTCTTTCATACGGGGACGATCCATCATATCCTTGAGACAGTCATAGACGTTGAGGCTGTGCTCAACAAGTCCGCCCTCGTGCGCGCCGTGATAGCGCGTGCTGGCAGGAGCGGTGAAAAAGTCACTGCCGTTGAGCAAAAAATCGAGCAGCTTATCGGCACCCTCACGGGTGATATTTTGATTGTAAATTTCAATAAAGCGTTCTTTTGCGGTCATAAAAAGATACCTCTCTATATATTGAATTATAACTCTTTATTTTATTTTAACACGAGCGCGTGAAAATGTAAAGATGTTTTGTGTCTTTTTTGAAAAATTTTCAATGATAAAAAGAAACCGCCCACTAAAATCTGCGGGCGGTAACATTAGAAATGCTTTTATGTATTACAGATGCATCTTTTCCTGTAGCGAATCTCTTACTTTTTGAATTTGAATTCCCTTTTGCTCTGCCATTTTAACAACATACCATGCGTTTTCCATTTCCGTGTGAAAATCCATTATCAATTTTCCATTCGTATTGTACAGACAAATAGTAACTTTTTTCTCTTTGGTCTTTTCCAACACTCTTACACAAGAAACATCCAACCATTGTACTTTCTTTTTGAAAAGCCAAAGGGTTGTTCTCAAAATTTCAATTTCATTAACGAGACATTTGTATGAAAACGCTTCTATGGCAAAAATCAAAATAAATATGCCTAACACAGCCAATTCCAAAAACAAAAAACGGGTTTCGTGTTCAATCAGGATCCAAAGCAACGCAAAAACGACAACCAAAATTAGTGAGGCGCAAATATCTGCAAATGTTTTTTTGCGAGGATGCTGAATCAAAAAATGCTCCCTGTATTCCATTTCGGGCATTTCCTCGGGTGAATCTTTCACAAGACCCAAAAGTGCTTCCATCACAAATTCAATAAAATGGCCCATTGTGTAGTTCTCCTTTGGGGTATTATTCTGCTTCTTCGTCCTTCAAATATTCCTGCACTAAAAAAGTGGGACGAGCCTTTGTTTCCAAGTAGATCTTACCGATATACTCGCCGATAACACCAATAGCAAGCAGTTGAATACCGCCCAAAGCCCAAATAGAAACCGCCAAAGATGCCCAACCGTCTACCGTATTGCCACCAATTCTGCGAGCAATTGAATAGATAAGCATTCCAATACTGACGCAAAAAATGAGAGCTCCCAATGCAGCAATCATACGAATCGGCTTAATCGATAACGATGTAATTCCCTCGAATGCAAATGCAAGCATTTTCTTCAAGGGATATTTGGATTCTCCTGCAAACCGCTCGCCGCGCTCATAAGAAACGGTGGTGCTGCGGAACCCGACCAGCGGAACGATGCCACGCAGGAACAAATTAACCTCTTGGAATTTAGAAAGTCCTTCCAGTGCGCGGCTGCTCATAAGTCTGTAATCGGCGTGGTTATATACCGTTTCTACACCCATTGCACGCATTACCTTGTAAAAGCCTTGTGCGGTTGTGCGCTTGAAAAAGGTATCTTTTTTGCGAGAGCTTCGCACGCCGTACACAACATCATAGCCTTCCAAATACTTATCCACCATTGCATCAATGGCATTGATATCATCCTGCAGGTCGGCATCTAAACTGATGACCGCATCACACTCCTCGCGCACTGTCATCAAGCCTGCCAAGAGAGCATTTTGATGTCCGCGGTTGCGAGAAAGGCAGATGCCGCGGTAAAGCGGATTTTCAATGTGCAGTTTTTGGATGAGCTCCCACGTGCGATCCTTAGAACCGTCATTGACAAACACAATGCGGCTATCGGACGATATCTTCCCCGACTCCATCAGAGCTGTCATTTTCTCTTTCAATCTTGCCGCAGTTTCGGGAAGCACCTCTTCCTCGTTATAGCAAGGAATCACAAGGTACAACTTCATAGTATTCTCTCTCCTTCCTTAAATCCAAAATTCAAAAATGCGCTCAAAACGAAGGAATGCAGATTCCAGCAAACCCGTCTTGGGCATATATGCATATACCAGACCGAAGCTGCAAAAAGGATTCAATAAATGAACGCATTCTCAAAATCTCTCCCTTTGCCAACAATATAGTAACATTATACCAAAGAAGGAGTAGCTTGTCAAGGACTTTCTAATCGCTGTATGGCTTGCGCTCGCATGTTTCAATCCTACCGTTCAAAAATCAAACACGAAAAATGACAGTATTTTTCGTTCCTCTTTTCAAAACTTTTCGTTTGTACATATTGCGGACATAATTTTGTGGTAGGATATGCAATGATATTTTGAAAAGGATGTGACGATATGAGAAAAACCAAAATCGTTTGCACTTTAGGACCTGCCTGTCTCAAAGAAGACATTTTGGAAGAAATGTTAAAAAACGGTATGAATGTTGCGCGTTTTAATTTTTCGCACGGGACACACGAATACCACAAGAATGCCATTTCTCTCCTTCGTAAGGTAAGAGACCGTCTCGATCTCCCCGCTGCGATTATGCTTGACACAAAAGGACCTGAAATTCGTCTGAAAGATTTTGCCAAAGGTAAAATCTTACTCAAAAAGGGAGATATCTTTACCCTAACAACAACCGACATCATAGGAGACGCTACGCACGCTTCCATCACCTTCCCCGATCTTCCCCGTCAACTCTACGCAGGCGTACGTGTTCTTTTAGATGACGGCAAGGTAGCTATGACCGTAACCGATACTACCGATACCGACATCATCTGCCGTGTAGATGTGGGTGGGGAGCTTTCCAACCATAAGAGCATCAACATTCCCAATTTTCATATCGATATGCCCTATTTGAGCGAGCAAGACCGCGCAGACCTCATTTTTGGCATTGAGCAGGATGTGGACTTTGTTGCCGCTTCTTTTGTTCGTTGCCGCGAGGATGTGATTCAACTGCGCAAGTTTTTGGATTACCACGGCGGCCACAGCATTAAGATCATCTCTAAAATTGAGAACATTGAGGGCATAAACAATTTTGATGCCATTCTACGCCACTCCGACGGCATTATGGTGGCGCGTGGAGATATGGGCGTTGAGGTAGAATTTGAACGTCTGCCCGGTATTCAAAAACGCTTCATTCGTAAGTGCTATCAATCGGGTAAGATGGTTATCACCGCCACACAGATGCTGGAATCGATGATTCACTCATCCACCCCCACGCGTGCCGAGATCACCGATGTTGCAAACGCCGTTTTTGATGGCACGTCCGCAGTTATGCTTTCGGGAGAGACTGCCGCAGGCGACCACCCTGCGTTGGTTGTTAAGGTAATGGCACAAATTGCGGAACAAGCCGAATGCGATGCCTTTGATATGGATACGTATAGCGGCATTCGCTACGACTCCGATACCGCCGACGTTACCAACGCTATTTGCGATGCTGCTGCAACCACAGCACGCGACGTGGGTGCAAAGGTCATTATCGCTGTAACCACCTCGGGACTGACCGCGCGCCGCGTTTCCAAGTTCCGCCCACAACAAATGATCGTTGCAGCAACACCTGAACTCAAAACCTATCATCAGCTTAGCCTTTCTTGGGGGGTTATTCCCGTTCTGGCTCTGCACCAAAACAACACAGATGCACTCTTCACCCACGCTATCGACTGCGCCAAGCAGAACGACCTTGTCAGCTTCGGTGACAAAGCCGTTATCACCGCAGGTGTTCCCCTTAACATTGAAGGTACGACAAATTTGCTGAAGGTTCAAATTGTACAATGAAACGCAAAAAGACGATTGATTTCTCAATCGTCTTTTTTGATTAGCAAGCTATGTAAGTTAAAAGATATCGTGCTTTCCTTCCAAGGCAAAGAGATTGCCAAAGCTGACCTTTTTGAAAAATCCGATTTTATAGGGCTCGCCTACAATCACCGAATAGTTATCCTTGTGCTCCAAGCTAACAATAATAGCGTCAGTCGGCTTTCCGTCTTCCAAAGTCACACCCGCATTCCAAACGATACCGCTGGCTTTGATTTTCTCTTCGGAAGCCAGTTTCTTATGGATCTGCTTCAAATCTTCGAGTACGGCCTTTGATTCCGGATGCTCGTTCCCATCATAGCTCGCAGTCAATTCCACGGAATCATCGTTCAAGAGAACTGCGGCAAACGGAAAAAATTCGCGATACTTCTTCATCTGCTCCTCTGCGAATGGGAGCAATTTATCAAGCAATATTTCGCATTGTTCTTTGGAAGTCATAGCAGTAAGTCTCCTTTGCGGTTTATTGTAGTTATTATACCATAAAATTGCATCTTGTCAAGTAAAATATATTTTAACCCATCAGCGCCCAAGTGTTCTCCTCAGAGTATTCGATTTCTTCCGAGATGATGCTTGCCAAGGCTGCTACCTCCTGCAACGATCCTGCCGCTTGGGAGCATATCAAAGAAGCAAGGAGCCGTTCGCAAAACAGACAAAAAGACAAGCGAACAGCAAAATCGTTTTCATTGATTGCTTCCGTACAGTGACGGTAAACGAGATACGCCAAAAAGCGTTTCAAATAGTCGTCTGTTTTCCCATCCTCGGGACGGAGCTTTGACGAATACTTCATAAATAATTGCTTGTGATCGGCATTCAGATACTCCAACGAGGAGAGTATTTTCAACCATCGGTTGTCGTCTCCCACTTCGATGGAATATGCGCTATAAACTTTTTCGAGAGCATTGAAGTAGGTATTTGCCGCATCCTCGAGAATTGCATATAATTCGCCCCGCACTGCGCATCCGTCAAAAGGAACGTCATCTGTTCTGGTGGCAACCTCGCCTATTTCTTCAAAAACGGCAAAGTCGGGCGAGGAAAGAATGAGCCTTGCCGCCTCCGGGCATGAGGCACCAACTCCCACCTCAGCAACGCTTGTATAATTGTAAAATCGGGGATGCTCACGACAAATATCGCAAAGATAGTCCTCGCCCATACTAAGGATAATTTTGCAAAGCCCACACTCGTCAAGGTGAGGACATCTATCCCCCTCGCCAAGTTGAAAATGTGGAGTCTCTTTCATCGAAATGCTATCACAAATGGCAGAGCCGTAGGGGCAGTCAAGCATTTTGTATTTTTCGAGGGTATACTCGTCAATATCAATTTCCCAACCGATGCAGCAGCTGTGCTCGCACGCATCGGCAATGCATCTGAATTTTTTATAGTAGGTAGGTGCGTAAAGTTTCATAGAGCTTCCTTTGATATGTTCAATATAATTGCATTATAACACGGATTTTGAAATTTTGCAAGCAAAAATACAAATTCGCCACGGCTCGGCTTCGCCTCGCGCGTGATTTCTCAAAACCTTCTGCCCCTGCAAAAACAAAATAGATCCATATAAGGCTATCGTACAAAAACAGTCCGCGATTTTTGCTGTGAGGATAGACTTATCCCTTGGCGATGATGGGTTGCGAAAATCTCCCGAAAAAGAGATTTTCCAACTATGCTGGTAAACGAAGCTATGTAGCGCTTTTAATGTTTAATAAGTTCCCAATCAAAATAAATCGCATTTGCGTTTTTATCTAAATTCCAAGGATATGTAGAAAGATTAAGCAAATATCCTGTGGGAGGCTTAGAAACATATTTTTTATAGCGTTTAGCCACTTTCCAAAATTCGTCCATTGTATATTGATCGGGGAGTCTTTTTAGTGTTGATCTGAAATCTTCTTCTTTTTCTTCCGGAATATCTATCCAACAGTTTGTTATCGAAGGTCTTAGCTTAACAACAGCCGTATCAAATTTTTGTTTGTAGTCGGGATGTTCATCAAAATATTTTTCGATTTCAACGAGAACATCGTCAGAAACAGGCTTTAGCCAACGGGAATCCTCATAGGTAAAATCTATGCGCGGTTTCATTTTATTGGTAAAGCATTTTTTCAGAATAACTAATTGACCAATAACTTGCCCCTTTTTCCATTGAGCATATTCCGATGAATAATCATCGGTTGCAATATGTGGCTTGATATCGATCAATTGCCAATAACCCGAGGAATATCCTGTAACGTAATCTCCGATTTTTATTTCGCTCATAACAGCACCACCTATCTATTTTATAGTTTAATTGTATCATAGCGCAATTTGAAACTTGGCAACAAAGTCGGCTTTGCTATGAGCATAATTCGCTTCGTGAATGTTGGCGCCGATGGAGGTTGACGAACGCTCCAACTGATTGACAAGAGAATAGTGACCTTTTATACTGTCACAAATTTTGATAACTTTTACAGCAAAATCGGTTGATAAATCCCGAAGCTTTGAATCTGCCATAGTAACACCGCCTTTCTGCTGTTATTATATCATAAATTCGATATTTTTTCAAGTGAAATATTCGGCTTACGCCGAATGTGAAATAATTCACTTCGTGAATTGTGAAATATTGCTCCTTCGTCGCAATGTGAAATAAAATTCGCCTTTTCACATTTGCGAAGCAAATATTTCACAGCGAAGCTATTTCACATGGCGAAGCCATATTTCACTCGCCGAAGGCGAATTTCACTGAAAAAAGCCATCCGCATTCGCGAATGGCTTTTTTCTTGGCAGGGGCAGAAGGACTCGAACCCACGACCCATGGTTTTGGAGACCAGTACTCTACCAACTGAGCTATACCCCTGTGTGCAGTTTTTCTGCAACGCTCAATATTATATCATAGTTTTGCGTAAATTGCAAGTCTTTTTGCAAAAAAAGATAAAGTTTTTTCAAAAAAGAAATTCGGTCCCCACAGAACCGAATTTCTTTCTTGTTTTTGTGTGCCTTACCATGCATCAAATACGCGTCTGATCTTTACTCTTCTGGGGCCACGAAGCTTCTTCGCTTCGGAACGGGAAAAATAAAGCTGAATCGCTGCGAATATCAGTGCAATAATAATAGCTATCAGTTTGCCAACAAACCCTTCAGACAAGTTAAACAATCTAAGGGTGGGAACCATTGCAGAAATCATGCCCACAGAGATGAAACCCGAACTAACGGACAGAATGGCTACAAATCCATAGCGAACAAAACTCATAGCCAACATTGCAACAACAATGGCAACTGCAACTCCCACAAAGTAACTGGGGTAGATAAAGTAACCTGCCACGAAACCGACTGCACCTGCTATAGCAAACAGCGCATATGCAAACTTCTTATACGCCAAATATCCCAACAAAACCAGCACAGCAATGCCTAACAGGTAAGAAACAGCTCCGGGAACATTCCATCCAAAATGTCCTTTTACCATATTAAATCCTACAAAACCGATTGCGTATCCTACAACGCCAAAGGCGGCTGTAGACAACAGTTTGATGTACTTATACCCAAGCGTACCGATCAAAATAGCAAGAAACAAACCTGCAACAAGTATAACCTTTTCGGGAATTTTACCACCTACAGCAGAAACGATCATATTGGTGACCTCGCTAATTGCCCCGCCAATACCGCCTGCATTGAGGATTTTTAACAAAACAGCGCCCATATTGATATAACTCCTTTCGAAATCCCATTTTCCATACACATTAATTATACAACGAAGCACCTCACTTTGTCAAGGCTTTGGCTCAACTTTTTTCACTTTTTCTCATTGCTTTTCAAAAACAAGCTGGGTTTTTCCATTTTTTAGACTTCCTTTTGCGCAAAAAAAGAATGTTTACATTTTTTTGTTGAAATTTCTGCAAATTATTTGTATAATATTGAGGAGGATTACAAAGGTTAGGAGTACCCTTATGACGCAGGCAGATCTTTATTACAAGAAAATGACCGAGACCCCCATAGCAAAATTGATTGTGGGTCTTGGAATTCCAACAACCATATCCATGCTCATCACGGGTATTTACAATTTGGCTGACACCTATTTTGTAGGTACTCTTGGAGAAAGTCAACAAGCAGCAACTGGAATTCTGTTCACCCTGCAATCCATTATTCAGGCAATCGCGTTTATGCTCGGTCACGGCTCGGGAACCTTTGTTTCCAAAGCCTTGGCCGACAAAGACACAAAAAGTGCTACACGCTACGTATCAACCGCATTCTTTACGGGTATTGGCGTAGGATTGGTTCTTTCCATCAGTGGGCTTCTTTGCCTTGATCCCCTACTCCGTCTTTTGGGCAGTACTGAGACCATTCTGCCATACGCACGCCATTACGGTATGTGGGTTTTGCTCGCCTGCCCTGTGATGATTGGTTCATTGGTGCTCAATAACAATCTGCGCTATGAGGGAAAGGCCTTTTACTCGATGATTGGGCTTACCACGGGCGGTATCTTAAATATTTTCGGCGACTATTTATTCGTGCACGTCTGCGGTCTCGGCGTATTCGGTGCGGGAATGGCAACGGCAATTTCGCAAGCTATCAGCTTTTGCATTCTTCTGTTTTTGTATTTACGTATGGCGCAAAGTACAGTTTCGATACGCGCCATGAGCCGCGATGCACGTGAATATCTCGGCATTTGCAAGGTGGGCTTTCCCTCTCTCATTCGTCAAGGACTCAACTCCATTTCCGGCGGTATTCTGAACAACCTGACCAAAGCCTTTGGAGATGCCGCCATTGCCGCTATGAGCGTGGTCAATCGTTTCTCCTCACTTGTTATGTTTGTGGGTCTTGGCATTGGTCAAGGATTCCAACCTGTGGCATCCTTCAATTATCAAGCAAAGAAATACCGTCGCGTGAAAAAAGGCTTGATATTTACCACTGTGTTCGGCTTGTGCCTTTTGTCGGTGTTGGCTTCTCTTGGTTTTATTTTTGCAGAGCCTATCGTTTATCTCTTCCAAGAACACCCCGAGGTACGCGTTATCGGTGTTCCCGCCCTACGCTATGCAACTATCGGTATTTTGTTCCTTTCTCTTTCCGTTCCCGTGAATATGCTCTACCAAAGCATTCGCCGTGCGGGGATCGCTTCCCTGCTCTCTCTCTTGCGCTCGGGCGCGATTTTTATTCCCGTATTGCTTATTCTACACCGACTGTTCGGTTTGACGGGTATTCAGTTGGCACAGCCCGTCGCCGATGCCATTACGGGACTTGCATCTATTCCCTTTATGCTGTATTTTCTCAAAACCACCCCAAACGATGAGGACGTCTTTCCCGATATACCGTCCGAATCTAACAAAAAAAAGGAAACCGTATGAAAATAACAACCGTATTATTTGATCTTGACGGCACACTGTTGCCAATGGATATGAACGAATTCATCAAAGCTTATTTTGGCGGACTTGCTCGCCGTCTTGCCCACCACGGATATGATCCCCAAAAACTGATTGATGCCATTTGGCAAGGAACTGCCGCAATGGTAAAAAACAACGGTGAGGTGAACAACGAGGAGCGTTTTTGGCAGGGCTTTGAGGCCGCCTACGGCAAGCCTGCGCGACAAGACGAGGAGCTCTTTGCCGCCTTTTATCGCGAGGATTTTGACAAGGTGAGTTCTTCTTGCGGCTATACCCCTGCGGCAAGAGAGGTCATTGACACTGTAAAAGCTTGCGGATTGCGAGTAGCACTCGCTACCAACCCCATCTTCCCTGCAATGGCAACCGAGCGCCGCATTGCTTGGGCAGGACTTTCACCTGATGATTTTGAGCTTTATACCACCTATGAAAACTCCCGTTTTTGCAAACCGAACCCCGATTATTACCGTGACGTAATGAACGCTTTGGGTGTCTCCCCAAAGGAGTGCTTGATGGTTGGCAACGACGTAGTAGAGGATATGGTTGCCCAGACGCTTGGCTCTCGCGTCTTTCTTTTGACCGATAATCTCATCAATCCCAAAAACGCCGATATCTCCGCCTACCCCCATGGCTCGTGGGATGAGCTCCTTGCCTATATCAAGGGATTATAATGTGACGCGAGGCCGTATTGCTTTTTATGCTTTTATTTCTCACCTTCCCAATAACAAAAGCGACTAAAAAGCCACATAAAATGCAGAAATCCGCCGAGTTTTTCGGCGGATTTCGACATATTAAAAAACAAAAACTATATTTTAAGTTAGCTTTTGCCTTTGCTTATAAAAGTGGCTTTTGTTCTGCGCTAAATGAATCGCCCCCCTTTTGTTTCATCAACACGCTTTGTAGCATACACTGACAAAAAGCGAGGTGATGGCAAGATGCGACTGAGTGAATTATTTTACCGATGCTTACATATCCCTTACACGCACACAGAAAATGGAGCAGACTACGCAACCGAGCGCTTTGGCAAAACACTGTATGTCTATTTGGAAGGCTCTAACGGACTCATTGATTGGAAAAACAATTTGGACTTTCCCGCTACTCCCTACCGCCGTATGGGAAGTACAGTTTGGTTTGCACACCGTGGCTTTTTGAAGGTGTGGAAAAGCGTTGAGCCGCATTTGAGTCCTCTTATCCTTGACACTGATATCAATCGCATCAGCGTTGTGGGGTTCTCACACGGCGCCGCATTGGCTGTGCTCTGTCACGAATACGTGTGGTACCATCGCCCCGACCTGCGACAGACCTTGCAGGGCTATGGCTTTGGCTGTCCACGTGTGATATGGGGTGCGCGAAGTGAGAAGCTACGCGAGCGCTGGGAAAATTTTGTGGTGGTACGAAACTTGGATGACCTCGTTACGCATCTGCCGCCCGCCCTGCTTGGATATTATCACGTAGGAACGCTTTTGGAAATTGGCAAACGCGGACAGTATTCTCGCATTGATGCGCATCGCCCAGAGAATATCCTTGCGGAACTGCAAAAACGAGAAGGGAGTGTAGCGATCCTTACCTCAAAAAAAGCAACTGCTTTTATATAAAACTCGCTTAAACTTTTATAACAAAAAGAGGTGCTCTGCCACGGCAGAGCACCTCTTTTTGCATTTGTTTAATTTTGGATCGGGGTGATCAATTCACCCTTCAAAAGCTGATCGATGTCACCAACAAGCATATCAAGAATATCGGTGGATGCATAGAACTTGCCTACCACAACGGGGTTTCCATTGTCATCGGTAACGGTAGGAATCAAATTGCCGTTTTCGTCCTCTTTGCATACCTCGATGGTTACAAGAACCTTCCAATCAGAATACTGATAGAAATTGTAAACCAGATGCTGGGAATTATTTTCGTCATAAAAACGAACTTCTTTACCGTCCTCATCATAGATGGTATAGCCGTTAAGGGCTCTTGCATAGTCCTCTACGTGCATAGAGATGGTTGCCATAGGTTGTTTTTGATCGCTTGCAAGGAATTCTTCAACGCTCATTCCGGTAGAATTTTGGAACTCAACGGGATCAATGTCGCCCATAAGCGAGAAGGAGAGAAGCTTCATATGCAATCTACGGAAGTTGTCGGTAGCGGTAATGGTTTCGTACTTTTCTTGTCCGTCATCGCCGATACCCGTATCGGGAATATTGTAATCCAACAAATCCCCGTTGCAGGAAACGCGAAGTCCCGATGCGGTAACACCAAGCGTTGCTTCATACGTTTTTCCCTGATAAGTGTAGCGGTATACAGGGTCACCCAAACTGCGTTGAACAAGAATGGGCTCGCTCAATGTTGGATCGGAATAATAATAGCGCACGCCGAGATACTTGCCGTCCTTATCTTTTTCAATTTCAGATGTGATCGTCTTTGTAACGTAATCGGGGTAAACGTTCACCGTATCACCGTTTGCGTTCGTGTAATAATAGTTTTCTTGTACGTAAACAACGTCGGTAATTGCAGGATTAAGAGTAACCTCTTCGCTTCCCACAACCCTTGCCGTATCAAGATTGACCTCGGCTACAATATCGTAGGATTTGCCCTTGATCTTATAGACCTTTTTGTTCCCTTCAACGTAAACCTTGCCATCTTTCAGATTAACAGCCTTGAACTCATTCTTTTCGTTCACATAATATGCGTAACTGAGCGAATTGTCCAAATCAAAATCATACGTTTTGTCTTCGGGAAGACCGAACGCCTTGCCGTTGAATTCAAATTTGACATCACGAACGTAAGCAATATTGTGGAAAATAAATGCCTCGTTATACCACTTCATATCATCCCATTCGAGGAAGGAAAGATAGTATTGGTCTACTTCCACAATCATATCAAACTCATACGCAGCTACATAGTAGGTGCCATTTTCGGTTTTTTGACTGATAAAAAGCTTGTTTTCGGCATAAAGCTTATCACCGTTATCGCTATAATTACCGGAAAAGGTCTTATACGTAAGATAATAAACATCCTTATCCAATCCAAACTCTTTCATTGTTTCAACCGTTATGCCAATACGGCGGCAAGCGATCGCCTCGATGGAATAGAAGGATTCAAAAATAGAAATTGCACTGTTTTCGTTGATGTTATATCCTGCCATAACGTCAATGGCGGGCAAATAGGGGCGTGTGGAATTCACCGTATTGATGCGCTCCTCCAGCTCGGAATAGGTAAAAGCAACAATGGTCTGGAGATTGACTTCTTTTGTCCAATCATCCAGCTTACCCAAAATGAAGTCCTTGCCCATACTGTGATAGGTAACCGACACGGGGTAGACCACGCGAGGAACAACCAATGCCTCGATGGGTTGCAAAATGGTATCTCCAATATAATCGGTTGTAACGATATAAACAGACTCCCTGCCCTCAAGTTTAACATAGTAGCCACCACCCGAAAGAATGGCATCGCCAACATAAACGGTGTATGTTTTTTCGGGGTCTGCTTTGGGGTTGCCGCTCTCGTCGTAATCGATCACATATTTGCCGTCTTTATACATATCGCTACCGTCGGCATTCTTTTTGAAAAGCATTTGGCTAATGGTATAGGTTGCTTGAGGTGTATCAAGACCGTAAACCGAGTAATCAAGTTTTCCGGTTTCTTTGTCAATCGGAATCATCGAGTCGTCGGTGTTTGCCTTGATTTTGCGATTGGCAAGCATATAACCGCAGGAGAAGCAAAGCTTTGCATATAAATCCGGATCAAATTTCAAATTCGATTCTTCAAATCCTTTGATCCGAATGCCTTTTTCAGTGCGATAAAAGGTATAGTCTCCACCCTGCTCGTTCTTCATTTGGATAGAGTAGAGATATTCAGAGCTTATTTGTGGGAACATCAACAGAACCGAGCCGGAGCCGTATTCGCCATCCTCAGCATCTACAACTGCACGCAGAGTATGTTCGCCGGTTTCGGGATCGATCTTATACTGATTGCCGCTTTTACGCGCAATAAATACCGTATCCGATTGCCCGTTGGTTTGCATCAGGTTGCCTTCGTCATCAAAAAGCTTATATACGCCATCGTGACGCTTAACGTAATATTTATCACTATACTCTATGCCATCCACCGTGTAGGTGTCATAAAAGGAATAGATGGCAATGAGCTGCGCTACGATGATAAAGGTGATGATCAAGGCTACCGAAACTGCTGCCAACACAATAATAGCAGTTTTTTGGCGCTTGAGCACCGAGCGTTTTTTATCGGTTACAGGTGCGGCTTTCTCCCAACGTGCCACCAAACGGATATCCTCATCCGTTTCGATAATGCTATCGGGATTTACAAGCACGTCCCCGTGATACCAACCTAGGAAGGCATAACCGCGGCGCACAGGCGTTGGCAGTTGTCCATACGGCTCACCACAGACACCTTCTCGGCTCAGTTGCGAAACGTTGCCTCGATTCGCATCAAATATCAAGTTGATAATGGTTCCTGTTTTCATTGGTTAATTGTATTCCCTTTCTTTGAAAACCGCTTCAAAATCTTAAATTTTTGCATTTCGGCGTGTTTTTCTTCTAACCAAAACAACCACACCTGCAACAATCATAGTGATAGCCGGCAAAACGGTAAGAATCACCGTTGCTGTAATAATGCCGGGAGCAATGGCGCTCACCCCGGTGGTGTCGGTTGTCATATGCTGATCATCGGCAATTTCCATATCGTAGAGTGCAAGGAAGCTCAATCCCACAGGGTTAACCTCCTTACCCATATAGCGCAAGACCGAAAGCAGAGCATCGGTGTTGCCATAAGAGGTGCTGGCCAAAAGGTCCTTTTTTACACAATCAGTAGAACCTACCGCACACACAAAGGAGGGCTGATTCACAGTGGTATATCCCATACCCTCGCTTACTGTACGGCGTTGGGCAGAGATGGTCATCACGTTAAAGACACCCGAACCGCCCATAGGATTTCCGTTCTCATCCGTCAAAACCCGATTGTCAGCCATTACAGAATAGTTCGCCGGGTTTTCGGTCGTTCCTGTACGGAAGACATCATAAATCATACGACTCCAACCGTCCCTGTTAGCGTACGCATAGGTGTACGCAGGCGTGTTGTTTTTTTCGTCAGCCATCACATAACCTCGGTCATAGGTGGAGGAGAACGCAATGGGAATAGCGTTGCCAAAAATAACCTTGGGCTCGGTGCCGGCGGAGATAATATCACTCATTGTAGCCGCACCAATACCTCTGCCTGTGGGATATTGTGCAATGAAGGTATTGCCTGTGCCATCAAGAGCATGCGCTTCATCTCTGATAACGTAATTACCTTTTACGGTTTCATCCGCCTCGTTTTGACCATTGGCGCGTTGGTATTCAATGCCCCAGAAGGTCAGGTATTCCTCGAGGTTGGGCAAATGAGGTGTATCAGCATCCATAAAGACCATAAAGGAATAAGACTTATCCAAAAACGCATCCAGCTTTTTGGTTTCGGAAACCGTTACATCCTCGTTGCCAAATGCCGAAACGAAATCTGTTTGAGGATCAAAGGTCAGAATCAAGCGGCAGTTTTCGGGAATTTCGTCGTTGGCAAGATCAAGAAATTGAATCTCATATCCAGCACCCTCGATAACATTCATAAATTCTTGGTAATCGTCCCACGTTGCACGATTGTTTAGGTCCCATTTTGCAAAAGGTTCACCGTGATTGATGGTGAGACAGCAAATGGGAGCCTCGGCACCCGTAACGTCCAAAATCTGTTTGACAAATTGCTTTTGTCCGTTATAACCAACAGGTACATCAGTGGAAGACTCGGAATCATAGGTGTAGAAAGAACGCGCTGTGCTGATGCGAAATTCTGTACCGCTGGCAACGATAACGTTGCTGGGATAAATGGTGGAATAAGAGGTGCTGCGATACATATCCACCGAGGAAGGGTTGCTCCATACGTCGCGCCAAGAAACCTTGATGGTGTCAGGAAACTGCTTTTGCAAGGCAAGAGCGGTGTAGTATACATAGCGCATAGAATCGGTTTTGGTCAATTGGTCGGGCTCAGAGCAAAAGATAATATCTACTTTTACGGGTTCTTCCCTACTCTGATTGGCCTGATCGATGATATAATCCAAATAATCTCTGGTCTCATCCATCAGCGTATACATTCCACATTCCTTATACAGATTGTGTTGCTGATAGACGGTATATGAGGACTTTGGCGTCAGATCAATAAACCAGAACTGACTTGTGCAAAGTGCCGTCATGCCAACGTTGAGCAAAAGGACGGCTACGAGCACGATGATGCAAAGTCCCAATGAGGCGGAGCCGCGACGGAGCTTTCGCTCCCATCCGTTTCCGTTTTTCATATCTGTTTCTTTCCTTTCTTCAGGGTTTTCTTACGCGCGACGGCGTTTGATGAGCACAACTATCGCAGTTGCCAAAACAACTGTTGCGGGAATGGCTGCAAGCGCAATCGTCCAGCGCAACATCTGCGCGGTGGTGATTGTACTGATATCGTAGGATGCAAAAGGCTTGATTGTAAGTCCTACAGGGGCTTTACGATCACCAATCTCTTCAAATAAAGTCAGCAACACATCGCCGTTATCATATACTGCGGATTGCAAATAGCTGCGTGTACCAAAATCCACCGACGATACCACTCCAACATAAGAGGAGCCGTTATCATTCTTTTGCTCGGTCAAGCTCATCAAAATGCAGGGACCGCCGTCTACTACCTGTCCGTTTGCCCAATATAAAGTGTTTTCGCTGCTGCGATACAAAGGATAGATAGTGCGACTGCCGCTTGTATTGGCATAAGTTCCGTCTTGTTGTGCGATATACCCCTCGCCTGTTACAGCAAGAGCGGTGGGATTGCCGAACACAACGTACTCGTTTGCGCTGTCGACAAAACGATTATTTTCACTCGGGGCAGCATAACCGTAGATTGTATATCCATCAGAAGTCAAAGATCCCGAGGTATCCTGCACCGTATAACGGTAGGATACACCGGTGGTATTATTTTTGTGGTACTTTGTTTCAATTCCCCACTCTTTGATATAACTTTCAAAGTTAGGCATATTGGGGGTTCCCTTTTCCAAAAAGACAAAGAAGGAGTGTCCATCCTCAGCCAAGAAATCATCCAATATTTCTTTTTCCGATATCTCTGAAAGATCATCCGATACCAAGTCGGTATTGGGATTGTAGCTGATGATAACATCACAGGTGTCGGGAATAGGGTCTCTATACAGGTCAATATAAACGACCGTATAACCTGCATCGTCAAGAATGGTCACAAGCTCATAATCATAGGAGACCTCGCCATGGTTGGTCAAAAGACACGCAATGCGAGGGTCATCGTCGATAGCGTGCATCAAAGCGGAGCTAAGCTTACGCTCACCGCTGTATGCCCAAGGCTGGGTGCTTTCTTCATCGGCGAACACGTAGAAATCGGTCCACTTATAAACGCGGTGATAATCACCGCAAACCACAATCACGTTGCTGCTTGTTAAGGGTGCAACGATATCTTCTCCCGTGAGAGGATGCTTGCTGACTGTGTAAGGCTTAACGGGTGCGGGATTGAGGTAAATATCGTGATAGATAAGTTCGATATTGTCAAAGCGTTCTGCCAAGGCATTTGCGGTGTAGTAGAGATAGTAGTTTTCACTTCCTTCTGCCTTTACGGCATCCTCAACGGCGCAGAACCAAATTTGAATTTTCGGCAACTCTCCGCCATCCTCGCGATAGGATTCAAACTCGCTCTCCAAAACGTCGTAGCAATCCTCGGTAACGTCAAACGCCATCGTCGGCGTCAGGGGCGTGTAGAGCTCGTAACGCTCGACCACCGAGGTTAGCACAACATTGGAAAGCACAACCACCAAGATCACCATGGCGGTAAGCACTGCCGCCACCGTGGCATAACGCACTTTTTTGTTGCGTATGAATCGTTTTTTCATAAATGCTATTCCTCCAATGCATCAACCCCAACGACGCTTTTCGTAAACACGGATAGTCAGGAACAGGAACACAAAGGTCAGTGATGCATAATACAGAAGTGCCGCATAGTCAAACACGCCTGCGCTAAAGTTGGTATAACGGCTGAGCACCGATACCCAGTCAATCACAAAGCGAATTGCGTAACTACCGATAATAGGTTGTCCGCTGGCGTCGGTCAGCGTGTTGAATACGTTGAGGAAAACCATAGCAGCAATCACACCAATGGTAATAACAGCCGCCGAAAGCTGATTTTCGGTCATAGCCGAAATAAAGGTTCCAATGGCAATCAGGGCCGCCCCCAAAAGAATGAGAGCCAAAAGCGAACCGACGATCTGTCCCGTTACGGGGCCAATATGTGTCAGGGAATAATCAGTTCCGCCGCGCTCAGCATTTGCGATTACGTAAAGGGGGATGAAATTGATGCAGGAAAGCAACACACCGCCCACAAATAACGTAAGAGCCGCAAAATATTTACCAAGAACCATACCTGTGATGGTAACAGGCGCGGTCAGGAGCATTTGCTCGGTACGCATTTTCTTCTCCTCGGCAAACAATCTCATCGTCAAAAGAGGAATGAGAATGACAAAAGCGATGATGAGATAGAAAAAGTATTGGCTGGTGTTATAAGTACCTGCAATGATGGTCGTGTAGCAACACAAAAGAGCCGAGAACACCAAAAAGATTCCCAAATAGATATATCCGATGGGATTGATGAAATAAGAGGATAGCTCTTTTCGATAAATAGCAAACATAAAACAGCAATTCCTTTCTGTTAATAAGTGAATGAGCGTGCAAAGACTAACAAATTACTCTTCGTCAATATCTTCGTCGGCAGTTTTGGCTGCCTCTGCTCTTTGGCGTTCGGCATCGGCAAAGAGTGCGGCACCCAGTTCTTTTTCCTGATTTGCAGCCATGGCTCTGCGATTCTTGCGCGCTACGCGCTCACGTGCTGCACCGAGCGTCTTTCTCTCCTCGGAGTGGTCAACAACCGAAATAAAGATATCCTCAAGGCTCATACCCATCGATTCCATGCCGATCAGCGGCCAGTTGCGCTCAACCAACTGATAGAACAGTTTTTTGCGAATATCAATACCGCTGTCGCTTTCGATCATATAGGCGTATGCATCACCGTCGCGTTCTGCCAAGGTCTCGGCATAGGTGATGCCGGGCATAGAGCGAAGCATTGCAAGTACATCCTTTTGAGGTCCAACGATTTTGACGTTGAAACGACGATTGCGGCTCATTACGTTGGCAATGTTTTCGGTCTTTTCATTGGCAACGATCTTGCCCTTGTTGATAATCACAATACGGTCACAAACAGCCTGCACCTCTTGCAGGATGTGTGTGGAAAGAATGACCGTGTGCGCCTTGCCCAAGCTGCGGATAAGGTTTCTGATCTCGATAATCTGCTTGGGGTCGAGACCAACGGTTGGCTCATCGAAAATGATGACCTTGGGATTGCCGATCAGTGCCTGCGCAATACCGACTCTTTGGCGGTAACCCTTGGAAAGGGTGCGGATAAGCTTGTGATACATATCGCTGATCTTTACCGTTTCGCAAATGGTCTTCAGGTGCGCTTCGCGATCCAACTTACAGCATTTGAGGTCGTATGCAAAGTTAAGATATTCCCCAACTGTCATATCCAAATAGAGAGGGGGTTGCTCGGGCAGATACCCGATCAGCTTTTTGGCACCGATAGGATCGCTGAGAATGTCGATGCCTGCAATGCAAGCCTTGCCCGAGGTAGAGGAAAGGTATCCTGTAAGAATGTTCATCGTGGTACTCTTACCCGCACCGTTGGGGCCCAAGAAGCCAACAATTTCGCCTTCTTCTACCGCAAAGCTAATATCATCCACCGCGCAGGTGTTGCCGTAATTTTTTACAAGATGTTCGATTTTTATCATGAGAGGGTACTATCCTTTCTGACTGGTTCGGGAGCGATTCTGCCCCCATTTTATAATTCAAATTATATTTTAGCATACATATATGGCTAAATGATGAACAAGAACAAAAAATGTTAGGCTCTGTTCTGATTTTCCTGTGAAAAATACGTGTCTTTTCACAAAAAAATTACGCGCACTGTATAAAACGCCCACAAGAGGAAAAAATAAAGACAGCAAGACGCGCGAGTGGGATTTTTCTCATCCAACCCCGCGGGCGCAATATCATCATACCAAAAGGAGTATCAAAATGCAAAAGAACTGGAAAGAATCTCAATTCTTCAAAAAGCTGAAGCACATTCGTGTAAATCGCGCGGTTTACCTTTCCGCCATTATCGTGCTTCTCTCCATCTCCGTAGTCCTCATCATCACCGCTGTCAACAATCGCGCAAACAAGGATGCGATCGACACCACACCTCCCGCCATCACTACACCTACACCCGAACAAACCACACCACCTCCTCAAGCAGGAGAGGATGATAAGCCCACCCTGAACAACACCATTCCCGAGTTTGCCCTGCCCGTTCTCGGTGTGCTCTCCAAAAAGCATAGCGTTGATACACAGGTCTTCTCCCCTACACTGAACGAATATCGCGTGCACCTTGGCATTGACATTGCCACCGAGGAAGCCGCTCCCGTTTGTGCGATGGCTGCTGGAACCGTTGCGCAGATTTGGGAAGACCCTATGATGGGATGGAGCGTAGCTCTTTCTCACACGGGAGATGCTGTAACAGTCTACAAAAACCTCTCAAAAGAGTTTGCCGACGGCATTACCGTTGGTGCTGAGGTGGAAGCGGGTCAACTGCTGGGAAGCGTTGGCGACACCGCTATGATCGAGATCGCAGAGGAGCCTCATCTGCACATGGAAATGACCGTTAAGGGCCTGCAGGTAGATCCTTTGGAATATTTCAGTCAGGAAGTTCTCTCAGCACTGACTGAAGACTCTATTTATGAGTCTGAAGCAGACAAATAAATTAAAAACAAACCAAGCGGATGCTCTGCGGCATCCGCTTTTTGTGTGCCCTTCCATCCTTTCGCGCATACACTGTAGTGAGGTTATGCAACCTCAAATATCAACAAAAAAGGAGAAACCATGGCGCAATTTACAAATCAAGCGCAGTTATCATATAACAACGCAGTCATTAACTCTAACGTTGCGGTAGGTGAGGTTTTGGATGTGCTTTCTGCCGACAAGACCGCCGTAACAAACACCTATACCCCCGGCGGTGATGTCACCTACGTCATCAGCGCAATCAATGCAGGTGCTACACCCGTTAGCGGCATTACCGTTAGCGATAACCTCGGTGCTTACACGTTTGGCGAAACGACACTCTATCCCCTGACCTATAAGGACGGCTCTGCTCGTCTTTATATCAATGGCGTTCTACAAGCCGCTCCCACTGTTGTGGTAGGTCCTCCCCTTGTATTCAGCGATATCACTCTGCCCGCAAACAGCAATATGGTGCTCATTTATGAGGCAAACGTCACCGCTTTTGCACCTCTTGGCGAGACAGACAGTATCATCAACACAGCTACCGTTACAGGCGGTGGCATTTCCACGCCCTTGACCGTGACAGAGACCATCACCCCCGTGGCAGAGCCTGTACTCACTATTACAAAGAGCATCAGCCCCGTTCCCGTAGCAGAGAACGGTGTTGTGACTTACACCTTTGTCATTCGCAACAGCGGTAACGCTCCCGCCGATGCCTCGGCAAACGTAACCCTGACAGACACCTTTTTGCCTGTTCTTTCGAACTTGACCGTTGTGCTTGACGGTGTGGAGCTCGCTGAGGGTACAGGATACACCTATGCCATCACCGAGGGTGATTTTGCCACCGTTCCCGGTGTTATCACCGTTCCTGCCGCAACCTATACGCAGGATCCCGTAACAGGCGTTTGGTCTGTTACACCCGGTGTAACAACACTCACCGTAAGCGGAACCATCTGATTTTAGACCACGTCCCACAAAAAACGGGCCGGACAATGCTTGGCACTGTCCGGCCTTTTTACTTTTATTGTTCTTGTGCAGAGCGTGCCGCAATCAAATCCTCTTGGTAGCGGTAGTAACGCTTTTTGAAAGTGAACACCGTACCAAAGCAGAAGATTGCGCAAAAAATTGCGTAAATCACAACATCGGGGGTGAATTCCCATTCGGCGGTGCTGTTTGCAAGCAGCTGACGTCCACCGTCAACCACTGCCGTTACCGAATGAACGCGATCAAATGCAAAGTTTGTTTGCCACTCGTAGCGAATCTGTTCGGCAAGACGAGGATGAAGCATCATTCCGTCGAGTTTGATTTCCTCGCGCTCGCGGCCGTCGCCGACCACCACGATGATGCTGTCGACCTCTGCTTTTTTATCACCGTAATTGATAAGATAACCACTCAGCTGCGAAACAAACTTTTTACCGTCGGCATCCAGCGATGCCGACGAAACGTCGAATGTTTCCTTAACGGCAATCTCCTCATTCTTTTGAGTTGAGAATAAAGCCACAACAGCCAACGTCAAAAAGGCAAGCGACAAAACACCGCACAAAAGCACAAGCAGATTATGCCAAATATACTTTTTGCATTGTTCTTTTAATTTTATCCAATCGATCTTCATTCAAAAAAGGCCCCCCTTCGTCATTGTTCACTCCATTATAACACACCACACACTATTGTGCAACAATTTTTCAAAATCTTTTCAAATATGTTGCAAAATATTCGCGGTTGTGCTATAATAAGGCATCACTTGCAAACGAAAGGAACGATTTGATCATGCTACACGTTTCTCACGTCACAAAAAAATACGGCAAGCTGATTGCTTGCAATGATATCAGTTTTGATCTGACCCCCGGTAGCGTTACCGTCCTCTTGGGTCCAAACGGTGCCGGTAAGAGCACATTGATGAAGGCTGTGATCGGCTTTTTGCGCTATGACGGTGATATCTCCGTTGGCGGCATTCCCAATAAAACCACCGATGCACGGCGTCTTTTGGGTTACATTCCCGAGCTCCCCTCGCTTTACCCGAACCTCACCGTTTCGGAGCATATGGAATTTGTGGCACGTGCCTACCGCCTGACCGACTACAAGGCATATGCCGATGAGCTTTTGAAAAGATTTGAGCTTGACGACAAAAAACGCAAATTTGGAGATGAGCTCTCAAAAGGTATGCAGCAAAAGCTGAACATCTGTCTCGGTCTGTTGCCTCGCCCAAAGATGCTGTTGCTCGACGAGCCGATGATCGGTCTTGATCCGCACGCCATTAAAGAACTTAAACAAATGTTCTCGGAAATGCGTGCCGAAGGACGTACCCTGCTGATCAGTACACACATCATTGACAGCATAGATATGCTATGGGATCGCACCATCATCATGCAAAACGGAACACTGCGTGCAAACGTTACCCGTGAAGAACTGGAAGCGCAGAACAAAACACTTGAGGAGCTCTTTTTTGAGGTGACCGAAGGCATTGCAAGAGAGGCGGAAGCTCCTACCCCCGATGCGGAGGATGCTGCACAATGAAGCTGTTTTTCTATTATGCCTTCTGCTCGGTAAAAAACCAGCTGCGCAAGCTGTTCAAAACCTGGGTAGCCGTATTCTTTGCGGTATGCTTGCTCTTTGGAGTGCTGATCGGTCTCGGTGCCGCCGCCTTGGATGAGCTTGCGGAAGAGGAAATGCCGCCCGAGGTAGAAGAGGAAGTCTTGCCTGATGAGGAGTTCTCCCCCGATGAGGAGATGACCGAAGAGGATGTTGTCGAGATGATGCAGATCATTGAACTCATTGCAGGCGGTGTGATTTTGTTGGTATTCGTCCTCAACTCTCTTTCAGCCGACAAAAACGGCTGTGCGGTCTTTTTGCAGGCGGATGTTAATTTACTCTTCGCTTCCCCAATGAAGCCCCAATCCGTCCTCTTGTTCCGTTTGATGACGCAGATCGGTACCTCTCTCGTTTTGAGCATCTATCTGCTGTTCCAAGTTCCCAATCTCGTTATCAATCTCGGTGTGCCGCTGCTGGGAGCTATAGCTGTTATTTTCACGTGGGGACTTGTGTTGATACTAAGCAAGCTCTTGCAGGTTCTGCTCTACACGGTCAGCTCCACCTACCCACACACAAAAAAGTATATACGTCCCGTCATTTTTGCACTTGTAGGCATTATCGGCGTAGCCTTCTTGCTCTATTGGAAGGGCTCGGGCACAGATCCGCTGACAGCCGCTATACAATTCTTCAACGCCTCCATCACACGCTGGATCCCCGTTTGGGGCTGGCTCAAGGGATTTTGTATGTTTGCCATTGAGGGCAACATTTTGTATCTTATCATTTCTTTGCTGTTGTCGATTGCCACCACCGTGGTACTCGTTTGGGGTATTTGGACGATTCGAGTGGACTTTTACGAGGATGCAATGGCAAAATCAGAAGAAACTGCTGAGTTGCAGCGCGCAGCCGAGAGTGGAAATTCCGTTGCCATAAAAAGGGATAAGGATCGCAGCGAAAAGCTCCGCCGAGACGGTCTCTGCCACGGTTGGGGCGCAAGCGTCTACTTTTTCAAAACGATGTATAACCGCTTCCGTTTTGCTCCGCTCGGCATCTTCACCAAAACCACAGTCACTTACCTGATTGCAGGTATTGGTACAGCATTCATTTTGCGCTTTTTTACGGAAATACAAAGCTTCATTCCCGTAGCACTCGTGCTTGCAGGTCTTGCTTTCTTCCGCTCGTTGGGCAATCCTCTCTCGCAGGATACGGGAATGGATAGCTTTATTATGATACCTGAAAGCCCTTGGGCAAAAATGTTCTATTCCCTTTTGGGTGGCTCGGTCTCTTGCGCACTCGACCTTTTGCCCGCTATGCTCATTTCTGCCATACTGATGCAAACCAATTTCTTGGAGATGGTTGCGTGGATCCTCTTTATTGTAACACTCGACTTTTATTCCACTGCCGTAGCAACCTTTATCGACCTTTCTATCCCCACCTCAACGGCAAAACAGATCAGAACCGTCATTCAAATCATGTTCATTTACTTTGGGCTTTTGCCTGACGTCGTTATTCTGATCGTTGGCGGTATCTTTTCCGCAC
>SVQS01000162.1 GCA_015065205.1 Oscillospiraceae bacterium | reverse complement strand
CGAGCAGTGCTGTAAACATCAAGGTCATAATCGAACCAAAAGTCATTGTGCTTCTACCTCCTCTTTTACGGTTTCTTCGGTTTTTGCATAGGTTTTGCGAGTCTCTTCGATTTCCTTCAGACGTGTACGGTCAGCTGCCGTATTGCGAATCTTTTGAACGACCGCAATGACAAGTCCGAGCGAGATAAATGCGCCTGCGGGAAGAACGAAGATGACCATCGGGTTTTCGCTGTACCCCGGAATTGCCCATCCGAAAATTTTGCCCGAGCCGAGAAGCTCACGAACAAATGCCAGAAGAACGAGCGCAAAAGTAAAGCCCAATCCCATTGCCGCACCGTCGATGATGCTTGGCAGAGGCTTGTTCTTGGAAGCAAATGCCTCGGCTCTTGCCAGAATGATGCAGTTAACGACAATAAGCGGAATAAACAAACCGAGAGATTGATACAGCTCGTAGAAATACGCACGCATCAAAAGCTCAACAGCCGTTACAAAGCCCGAAATGATAACGATGTATGCCGCAATACGAACCTGTTTAGGGATGAATTTTCTCAAAAGAGAAATAAACAGATTGGAGCAGATCAGTACAGCGGTTGCCGCAAGTCCCATGCCAACAGCGTTGGAGACCGTTGTGGTAACTGCCAAGGTGGGACACATACCGAGAAGCTGCACCAATACAGGGTTGTTATCAAGCAAGCCCTCTTTGAATTGTTTAAGAATCTTATTCATTACTGAGCACCTCCCTGTGCGAGATATGCCTCTAATGCCTTGGTGGCTGCATTGACGCCTGCGATAACGCCGCGCGAGCTGACAGACGCACCTGCAATCTTATCCACGTCGGTTCCCAAGGTCAATTCACCGCTCTGCTCTGTGTAATTTGCAAGATAGTCGGGATTTTTAACCTTATCGCCAACACCCGGAGTTTCAGAGTGACCGATAATTTCTACGGCAACGATTTTTTGGTCAACAGTATATCCAACCATCAGTTGAATATCGCCACCAAAGCCCTTTCCTGCCGCTTCAACACAGTAGCCGATGAGCACATCATTCTCTTTCACGGTATAAACGCCCGTGGCAACCTCTTGGCAGTCCAGTCCTTCTTTACCAAAAATCTGACCGATGGCTTTATTCTTTGTTTCTTGAATATTCGCTTCGTATTTTTCAAGCGTCAGGTCGTAAACAAAGGAGACGATGCCGGCGATAACGGCACAAATGAGCAAAAGTTTGAGACCAATAACGGCAATTCCTAAAACCTTATTGTTTTTCGTCTTTTCCATCATCGCACCTCCTTATGCCTTTTTGCCCCATTTTCGGCTCTTGCCGAACACGCGGGGCTGGGTTGCCATATCGAGATACCATACCAGTGCATTCATAATCAGAATCGCAAAGGAAACGCCCTCGTTGTATCCGCCAAAGTAGCGAATGAAAACAACAAGTGCACCGCATCCCGCACCGTAAATGAGACGTCCTACGTTGGTTACGGGAGAAGTAACATAATCGGTAGCCATAAAGACAGCACCAAGCATCAAGCCGCCGCCACAAACGGAAGCGACCATAAAGGTGGCACGCTCGGCAAGCGTTGCTGCTCCGCCAAGCGGGAATATAAAGGTCAGGATAGCAACCGTACCAATCATTGCTACGGGAATGTGCCAACGGATAACGCGACGGCAAATAAGGTAAATGCCACCGATGAGGATCATCAGTGCGGAAAGCTCACCAATGCATCCGCCACTCTTTCCAAGGAAGAGGTCGAGAACCGTCATTCCCTCGGGGAGAACACCTGCCTTGAGAGACGCCATCGGTGTTGCCGATGCAACTGCATCAAATGCGTAATTGTTTGCCGCAGGAAATGCGGACATACTCTCGGTCCAAGCAAGCATCAAAAAGACGCGAGCTGCAAGAGCGGGGTTCATAATGTTCTTGCCAATGCCGCCAAAGAGCTGCTTGACAAGGATAATGGCAAATGCCGAGCCCACGATCGGTACGTAGAGAGGTACCGAGGGGGAGAGGTTAAGACCGAGCAAGAGGCCTGTAACGGCTGCAGAACAGTCGTAAACGGTCACCTTACGCTTCAAAAGAAGTTGCGTGCCCGCCTCAAAGAGAACCGAACTCACAACTGCCAACAGAACGACCAGGGCCGCACGCAGGCCATAGATGTAAATGCCCCAGACCGTGGTAGGCAACAGAGCGATCAGAACATCCTTCATTACCGAAGTGGTTGTCATCTTTCTCCGCGCGTGGGGAGAGGGAGACACCGTCAGAATAGAGGGCGCTGCCGCGGGGGCTTGTTGTTTCAAATCCATACTACGTTATCCTTTCTCATCTCTTTGCGCGCAAAGCACCCTTTGCTACGCGGATGTATTGCACGATCTGCACACCTGCAGGACAGTTGTAAGAGCAAGTACCACACTCGACACAGCTCATTACGTTCATTTTGGCGGCATCATCGTAACGACGCGCCTGTGCATACTGTGTGAGGTAATTGGGCATCAGATGCATCGGACAGTTTGCCACGCAAAGTCCACAGTGCAAGCAAGAAGAGTGGTAAGTGTTGATGCTATCGTACTCCTCGGAGAACGCCAACAGTGCCGACGTACCTTTGGTAACGGGAGCATCCATATCCCATTGTGCCTGCCCCATCATAGGACCGCCGCTAACAAGCTTTTTGGGCTCCTTGATGCAACCGCCACAAAAATCGATGACCTCGCGATAGGATGCGCCCAGCGGTGCGCGAACATTTTTAGGTTCTTTGATGCAGTCACCCGCAACAGTTACAATACGGCTAACCAACGGCTTGCCGCGCCAGAATGCGCGAGAGATAGCCGCAGCTGTTTCGGCGTTGACGATCATACAACCAACGTCTGCAGGAAGCTTGCCTGCAGGAATTTCCTTGTGATAGAGCGCGTAAATAATCTGACGCTCGTCGCCTTGCGGATACTTGGTCTTCATAACCTTGACCTGCATTCCGGGCTTGGATTCGATAGCCTTTTGCAAAAATTCGATAGCGTCTGGCTTGTTGTCCTCAACGGCAAACACACCCACGTCGGCCTTCAATGCGTGCATCAAAATTTCAAGTCCTTCAATAACACACTGCCCGCGCTCCAAAAGCAGGCGGTGGTTCGCCGTGATGTAGGGCTCACATTCGGCACAGTTGATGATAACCGTTTTTACCTTACCAAGTGCGCTTTGAATTTTTGCGTAGGTCGGGAACGTAGCACCGCCAAGACCGCTGATGCCTGCCTCACGCACAATGTCAATGATCTCCTCGGTGGTGGCCTCAGAAAGAGGTGTGGTACGAGGACGAATGCTCTCGTGCTGAACGCGCAAACCGTCGTTTTCGATAATGATGTTTTGAATGGGCATCCCCTGCGCGTTGTGACGGGTGACGATCTCCTTGACCGTTCCCGAAATGCTGGCGTGAACGGGACAACCTAATCCCGACTCGATCTGACCGATCACCTGACCGATCTTAACGTAGTCTCCCTTCCCTACAATCGGCTTTGCGTGTGCACCGATGTGCTGGGAAAGAGGAATGGAAACAGTGGCGGGCTCGGGCAGACGAATGGTCTGCAAGCAGGCGGTTTCTTTGTGCTCTGCTACGTGCGAGCCGCCACGAAAGGTGTATTTTTTCTTTTCTAACATAATGATCCTTCCCTATTCGTTTTATGAAAGATACAATTTTGATATATTCTATCAATTTATTATTATAATATAACGGGTGAAGAAAGTCAAGACTTTGTGACAAGATAGCAAAAGACATTTTTTTAACAAACTGCTCTTTTGTGCAAATATACCAATAAGTTGGAAAATATCCGACAAAATAAAGAATTGAGCAAAGAAAAGAGGGGAACAATAAATCAACAAATCTGTAAAAGATGTAAAAAAAGAAAGATTTTTTTAAAAAAGGTATTGACAAGGCTCTTTTTTTATGATATAATAGTCAAGTCCGCGGCGGGATAGCTCAGTTGGCTAGAGCAACCGGTTCATACCCGGTAGGTCATGGGTTCAAATCCAATTCCCGCTACCAGGCCCGTTGGTCAAGCGGTTAAGACACCGCCCTTTCACGGCGGTAACGGGAGTTCGATTCTCCCACGGGTCACCAGAAAAAAGAGAGACATCC
>SVQS01000009.1 GCA_015065205.1 Oscillospiraceae bacterium | reverse complement strand
CGCTTGGTTCCCAGGTGTGAGTGGTAATCTGTACCGAAAAATACGTCAGAAATCGCATCAGCGCGACTGACCGCGCCAAAAAATCCGCCCATTTGCTTGTCTCCTTGTTTTGATGGTTGGTAATTATTGATTACTTATTGAATTCTGCGGCAATTTCCGCATCCTTAGCGAGAACTGCGCGAGCATCTGCCGCACGCTTATCGATCAGCTTTTGCGCAAGACCTTCATCGGAAAGTGCCAAAATTTGTGCAGCCAAGAGAGCCGCGTTGGCGGCACCGTCGATGGCAACGGTTGCTACGGGAATGCCCGTGGGCATTTGCACGGTGGCAAGGAGTGCATCCATACCGTCAAGCTGTGCCGATTTGCAGGGAATGCCGATAACGGGCAGCGTCGTGTTAGCCGCAACGGCTCCCGCCAGATGTGCCGCCATTCCTGCGGCTGCAATGATCACGCCAAAGCCGTTCTCACGAGCACAGGATGTAAATTCCGCAGCCTCGTGGGGCGTGCGGTGTGCCGAATAGACGTGTACCTCGTGGGGAATCTCCAAAAAGGTCAGCATATCGATTGCTTTGCGTACGATAGGAAGGTCACTCGTGCTTCCCATAATGATGGCTACTTTTTTCATTCCGATGTTCTCCTTACCTGTTTTTTGAACGAAAATACAAAAGGGCGCACTACTCCACGGGGGAATTGTGCGCCCAGACGGTCGGCTCAAAAAGATTTCTGTTCCACTGTGGTATCCCACATTTCTCCGTCAGTCGCAGAAATCTCGTTAATATGAATATATTATAACACGCGCGTGCGTTTTTGTCAAGTAAAAAAATACCGCGTTTTTTTGTAAAAGACTATGCACTTTTTACAATAAGATTTGAAAAACGCATAACACAAGAGCAAAAACTTCACTCCACCTGTAGGGACCGGCGTCCTCGACGGCCCATTTTCAAAATGTACAAAAAATGCGATAAGCTGCTCTTGTACAAATGCTTTTTTGAGCAATCAAAAATCTTTTTGTTTTTGGACCGTCGAGGACGCCGGTCCCTACAAAAAAACAAAATTGCGCACTCACTTTGTTCCGATGTTGCAAATTTGTATGAACTTTTTGTAAATACTCAAAAAACGTCTTGACTTTACTCTGATAAAGTGATAAAATGTCGACATCAACAAATTTGGAGGATTTTGAAATGACAAATTTTCATTCCAAATCAATCGATCGCCTTTTTGAAGTCATATTGCGTTTAGAAAATATTGAGGATTGCTATAACTTTTTTGAAGACGTTTGTACCATCAAGGAGCTGACCGATATGGCACAGCGCCTCGACGCCGCTTTTCTTCTTGACGCCGGCGCAAACTACCAAACCATTTCGCAAGAGGCAGGTTTGAGTACAGCAACCATCAGTCGCGTAAGCAAATGTCTCAAATATGGCACGGGATACCGTCAGGCAATCGACAAAGCCAAGGAGAGTGCAGAACAATGATGCAAGAAAAACAAGCCCTGCTCGATTTACACGAGCTTTATGAAAATTACGGATATACGCAATACAAAATGAGCAAATTTGAGGAATACGACCTCTATGTGCGCAATAAAAGCTTTTTGATATCCGATAGCGTTATCACCTTTACCGATACCAACGGCAAGCTCATGGCACTCAAGCCCGACGTCACACTCTCTATTGTCAAAAACAGCTGTGATATTCCGGGATACATTCAAAAGCTATACTATGATGAGCACGTTTATCGTATTTCCGATAAAACCGCATCCTACAAAGAAATTTCGCAAGTAGGTCTTGAATGTCTTGGTGACATTGATGACTACTGCATCACCGAGGTTTTAACGCTTGCCGCAAAAAGCCTTGCCACCTTTGATAGAAACTACATTCTCGATGTTTCGCACATGGGAATCCTTTCCCTGGTTCTTGACCGCATCGGTGTATCCGAAGCAGGTCGCCAAGCACTCATCGAATGTGTCTCTCGAAAGGACATTCACGATGCCGAGCACATCTGCCGCGAGGAAGGCATTGATGCCGAAAAAGCTTCTATTCTTTCCCGTTTGGAAGCCTGTAGCGGCAGAGTGGATACCGCCCTCAAGGAACTCAACAAGCTCTTTGACGATGCGGAATGGATTTCTCTTGTAAGACGCTTCGGCAACATTCTCGCACTGCTTCCCAACGAGAATATTCGCATCGATTTTTCGGTAATCAACGATATGAACTACTATAACGGTATTGTTTTTCAGGGCTTTGTGCCCACAATACCTACCGATGTGCTCTCGGGCGGACAGTATGACAACCTGATGGTGCGTATGGAGAAAAAGTCGGGGGCCATCGGCTTTGCTCTCTACCTCGACCGCCTCGAAACACTTGTTGCTCCGCGCAAGGATTATGACGTGGATATTCTTCTGCTTTACAGCGACGAAAACACACCTGCCGACGTTTTGGAGGCAGTTCAAAAGCTGACAAAAGATGGACTCTCTGTGGTGGCGCAAAAATTAATTCCCGAAAAATTGACCTACCGTCAACTTATCAATTTGACCGAAAGCGGGGTGTAAAAAAATGAAACAAATGCTTAACGTTGCCCTGCCAAAGGGAAGACTTGGCGAAAAGGTTTATGCTATGTTTGAAGCCGCAGGCTACCCCTGCCCTTCAATTAAGGAAAACAACCGCAAGCTCATTTTTGAAAACCCCGAGTGCGGCGTTCGTTACTTTTGGGTAAAGCCCTCGGACGTCAGCATTTACGTTGAACGCGGTGCCGCCGACATCGGCGTTGCCGGCAAGGATATTCTCCTTGAATACACGCCCGACGTATATGAATTATTGGATATGAAGACCGGCATTTGCCGTATGGCTGTTGCCGCCCCCAAGGGCTTTCGCGATGACACTCGCCGCGCCTTGCGCGTTGCCACAAAATTCAGTAAAATCGCAAGTGACTACTACGCATCCCGCAGTCGCGAGATAGACATCATCCACCTCAACGGCTCCATTGAGATCGCTCCTATTCTTGGGCTTTCGGACGTCATCGTTGACATTGTGGAAACCGGAACAACCCTGAAAGAAAACGACCTTGAGGTCATTGAAACCATCGTGCCCATCAGCGCACGCCTCATTGCCAATAAGGCAAGCTACAAATTCAAAAACGAACAGATCAAGGCTCTCGCGTCACATTTGGCGCAGCAGCTGCAAGCGGAGGAATAAACTATGATTCGCATTCTCAAATACGGTGAGGTGGCAAACGACGAAATTTTTGCCCGCACCGAATCGGCAGTCAACGTTGAGGGCGTCGTTGCGGGGATTATCGCAGACGTACGCAAAAACGGAGATGCCGCACTTTATAAATACTGTGAAAAATTCGACGGTGCAAAGCTCTCCTCTCTTGCCGTAACAACAGAGGAAATTGAGGAAGCCGTAGCGTCGGTTGAGCCCAAATTTTTGGAGATCTTGCGCGCAGCGGCGAAGAACATTCGCACCTTCCACGAGCGTCAGGTACGCAATAGCTTTATCATCAATAACGAAAACGGCATTGTGATTGGACAAAAGGTCATTCCCGTTGACCGCGCAGGACTTTACGTTCCCGGCGGAACGGCTGCCTATCCTTCTACGGTACTAATGGACTCCATCCCTGCCAAAATTGCAGGATGCCGCGAGGTGGTTATGGTCACCCCTCCCGGAAAAGACGGAAAAGTCAATCCCGTCATCCTTGCCGCGGCACAGATCGCAGGCATTGACCGCATCTTCAAGGTTGGCGGCGCGCAAGCCGTTGCCGCTCTCGCCTACGGAACCGAGAGCATTCCGCGCGTTGACAAAATCGTTGGCCCCGGGAACGCCTACGTCGCGGAAGCCAAAAAGCAGGTGTTCGGTCAGGTCTCTATCGATATGATTGCAGGCCCGAGTGAAATCCTGATCGTTGCCGATGGCAAGACCGATCCCCGTCACGCGGCGGCAGACCTTCTCTCACAAGCAGAGCACGACAAGATGGCAAGCGCGGTGCTTGTCACCGACTCCGAAGAGCTTGCCATAGCGGTTCAAAAAGAGCTCGAAGTGCAAATTCCCCTCTTGGAACGCGCCGAAATTGCACGTACGTCTATCGATAACAACGGAAAAATCATCGTTGCTCCCACGCTCACCCTTGCCATCGACATTGCCAACGAGCTCGCCCCCGAGCACCTTGAGCTTTGTGTTGACAACCCCTTTGACTATCTTGACAGCATCCGCCATGCGGGCTCCATCTTTATGGGGCGCAACTGCCCCGAGGCGCTTGGCGACTATTTTGCGGGCCCCAACCATACCCTGCCCACAAGCGGCACGGCGAAGTTTTCCAGCCCCCTCTCAGTTGACGATTTCGTTAAGAAAACGCAGTACACCTACTACACCGCCGAGGCTCTCGCCCGCGTTGCCGAGGACGTTGCCTTTTTTGCAACCAAGGAAGGGCTGACCGCACACGCTAAAAGTGCTACCGTGCGCTTGGAGGATGACAAATGAGCCGCTTTTTTAGCAACAAGTATCAAAGTTTGACTCCCTATACCCCCGGTGAGCAACCCAAAGATATGCAATACATCAAGCTCAATACCAACGAGTCTCCCTTCCCACCCGCACCGCGCGCCGTGGAGCTTGCGGCAGAGGCGGCAAAAAAATTGCAGCTCTATTCCGACCCCGAATGTCGCGATCTGCACAGGGCCTTTGAGGACGTGTTCGGTTTTTCCAAGGATGAAGTCCTCTTCACCAACGGTTCGGATGAAATTCTCAACTTTGCTTTTATGGCATTTTCCGACAAGGAGCACCCCGCCGTTTTCCCCAACATCACTTATGGATTCTATCCTGTTTTTGCTGAACTGAACGGAGTGCCTTACGAGGAAATCCTGCTTCGCGAAGATTTTACCATCAACGTCGAGGATTATATCGGCATTGGCAAAAACATCTTTATTGCCAATCCCAATGCTCCCACGGGCATCGCGCTCCCGCTTTCGGATATTGAAAGAATCGTGAAAAGCAATCCCGACAACATCGTTGTAATTGATGAAGCATACGTCGATTTTGGAGGTGAGAGCGCGGCTCCTCTGACGCGAAAATATAACAATTTGATCGTTACCCAAACCTTTTCCAAATCTCGCTCAATGGCGGGTGCACGCCTCGGCTTTGGCATTGCCTGCCCCGACTTGATACGCGATATGAATACCGTAAAGTATTCCACCAACCCATACAACGTCAATGCGATGACGATGGCGGCAGGCATCGGTGCGCTTTTGTGCGAGAATTATACCCGCAAAAACTGCCAAACGGTAGTCGAAAACCGTGTTTTTTGCACAGACGCTATGCAAAAAATGGGGTTTGAAGTAACTAACTCGAAAACCAATTTTATTTTTGCCAAACACCCAAAAATCGACGGCGGCGTTCTTTATGATAAGCTACGCGAGCGCGGAATTTTGGTGCGGCATTTCAACAATCCCCTCATTACGCAATACAACCGCATTACCGTTGGAACGAAAGAACAAATGCAAGCCCTCATTGATGCGGTAGCAGATATTTTGGAGGAAAACAAACAATGAGATACGCAGAAATCAGCCGCAAAACTGCGGAGACCGATATTCGCCTCTCCCTCAATCTTGACGGTGACGGCACATCCGAAATTGATACCGGTTGCGGCTTTCTTGACCACATGCTCACGCTTTTTGCACGTCACGGTCGCTTTGATCTGACCGTAAAATGCAAGGGCGACACTTGGGTGGACGACCACCACACAGTGGAGGATGTGGGTATTGTTCTTGGCAGTGCCTTTGCAGAGGCACTCGGCAACAAGAAAGGCATTTGTCGCTATGGAGACACGATTTTGCCGATGGATGAGTCCCTGATCCTCTCGGCGGTCGACCTCTCGGGTCGCGCTTATCTTGGATATGCACTCAATATTCCTACCGAGAAGGTAGGCACCTTTGACACCGAGCTTTGCGAGGAATTCTGGCTTGCATTTGTGCGCACATCTGCCTGCACTTTGCACATTCGTCAACTTGCGGGCAAAAATTCGCACCACATCATCGAGGGAACCTTCAAATCGGTCGCGCGCAGTCTGCGTGATGCCGTGGCTATCGATCCTCTTTTTGCAAATGATATTCCATCAACGAAGGGAGTGCTCGCATGATCGCTATTATCGACTACGGTGTGGGCAATCTTTTCTCGCTCGCTTCTTCCTTTTCCGCCATTGGAGCAAAAGCCATCGTTACAGCCGACCCCGCCATCATTCGCGAAGCCGACCGCATCATTTTGCCGGGTGTGGGTGCGTTTGAGGATGCCGCACGCAAATTGCGCGAGAGCACAATGGCAGACCTTGTCAAAGAAGAAGCTGCCAAGGGCAAGCCGGTTATGGGCATTTGTCTTGGTATGCAAATGCTGTTTGAACGCAGCTTTGAATACGGTGAGCACGAGGGACTCGGACTGATCAAGGGTTCTGTGCGCCCCATTGCCGACGTCATTCCAAAAGGACTCAAAATTCCGCACATCGGTTGGAATTCCTTGCATTTTACACGCCCCCATCCTCTTTTCAAATACCTAAAAGAGGGCGATTTTGTCTATTTTGTACATTCTTTTTACGCCGCCGATTGCGACGATGCCGTAATTGCAACATCCGAGTACGGCGCACCTCTGACCGCTGCGGTTGCAAGCGGTAACGTAATGGGATGCCAATTCCATCCCGAAAAAAGCGGCGAGGTAGGTCTTTCTATCCTGCGCGCATTCTGCGAATGGGAGGTAGAAAAATGAAACTATTCCCCGCTATCGACCTCTACGAGGGTAAAGCCGTTCGCCTCTATAAGGGCGACTATGCCCAAATGACTGTTTATAACAACGATCCTGCGGCAGTTGCCAGAGACTTTGCCGCTTCGGGTGCTACGTGTATTCACATTGTGGACCTCGAGGGTGCAAAAAGCGGAACCACCCCAAACTTTGATACCGTTTGTAAAATCAAAGCCACATCGGGACTCTTTTGTGAGATTGGCGGTGGCATTCGCTCAATGGAAGTCATCGATAAATATCTTACCGCCGGCATCGACCGCGTTATTCTCGGCACAGCCGCCGTTGGCAATATCGACTTCGTAAAAAGTGCCGTTGACAAGTACGGCGACCGTATTGCCGTAGGTGCTGACCTCAAAGACGGCTACGTCGCAGTCAAAGGTTGGGTGGAAAAAACCAACACATCCGCCGAGGAATTCTTCTCGCAAATGCAGGACATAGGCGTAAAAACCGTTATTTGCACCGATATTTCCAAGGACGGTGCCATGATGGGCACCAACCTCGCGCTCTATCGTGATCTCTCCCAAAAGTTCTCTATGCAAATCGTGGCATCGGGTGGTGTTTCCTCGCTTGAGGACGTCAAACGTCTTAATGAGATGGGACTTTACGGTACCATCATCGGTAAGGCCTACTATACGGGAGCGATTGATTTGAAAAAAGCTGTGGAGGTGGTAAAATGATCACCAAACGCATCATTCCTTGCCTTGACGTCAGGAACGGACGAGTCGTCAAGGGGGTTAATTTCGAGGGGCTTGCCGATGTTTCCTCGCCCATAGAGCTCGCCAAATATTACAGCGCAAACGGTGCTGACGAGCTTGTTTTTTATGACATCACCGCATCTGCCGAAGGCAGAGCTCTTTTTACCGATATTCTCACCGAAACCGCAAAAAGTGTATTCATCCCCCTCACGGTCGGTGGCGGAATCAACACGCTTGACGATTTTGACCGCGTCCTGAAATGCGGCGCGGATAAGGTCAGTGTCAACTCGGGCGCCATTCGCAATCCATCCCTCATTTATGAGGCGGCCAAACGCTACGGCGACCAATGCGTGGTGCTGTCCGCCGATGTAAAACGCGTGGACGGTGTCTTTCGCGTTTTTGCCAAGGGTGGACGGGAAAACACCGGTATGGAAGCCATTGAATGGATCCGTCGCGGCGTCGATTCTGGCGCGGGCGAGATCGTTCTCAATTCTATCGATACCGACGGAGTCAAGGGCGGATTTGACCTTGAAATGTTGGAAGCGGTCTGCAATGCCGTTTCTGTTCCCGTTATTGCATCGGGCGGCGCAGGCTCCATCGACCACTTTATTACACTCTTTAACACACTTCCTCGCGTAGATGCGGGACTTGCGGCCTCTATTTTCCACTTTGGTGAGGTCAGCATCAAAGATTTGAAACAAAAAATGGCAGAAGCGGGTATTCCCACCCGCCTGTGAATCAAGGAGTAATTATGTTGAACATTAATGAATTGAAATTTAACAGCGAAGGACTGATTCCCGCCATCGTGGTGGATTCCATCACAAAAAAAGTTCTCACGCTGGCATACATGAACAAAGAAAGCCTGCAAATTTCTATGGAAAAGGGTTTGACCTGTTTCTGGAGTCGTTCTCGCAAAGAACTTTGGCTCAAGGGTGAGACCAGCGGCAACTATCAGCACATCGTTTCCATTACCGCCGATTGTGATAAAGATGCCCTTATAGTTGTGGTCGAAAAAGATGGCCCTGCTTGCCACACAGGGACTGATTCTTGCTTTGAAAACACGGTTTGGGAAAGCGATGAATTGCACGAGTTCTCCCTTGTCGGCTTGATGAAGCTCATCGAGGGCAGAAAAACCGACAAAAAGGAAGGCTCTTACACCACATACCTCTTTGAAAAAGGATTAGACAAAATTTTGAAAAAAGTTGGTGAGGAGTCTACCGAGGTCATTATTGCCGCAAAGGCTGAAGATCGCGCCGAAACCATTTATGAAATTGCAGACCTTGCTTACCACGTAATGGTACTAATGATTGAAGCGGGCATCTCGCTTGAGGACATCCACCGCGAATTGGCATCACGCCACGTTGTAGACAAGAAAGTAAAGCAGGAAAAAATGACGAAATAATGCGCATCATATATTTTGCGTTAAAATGCACAATTTTTTTTAAAAAACACACAAGGGGAGTAGCATTTGCTCCCCTTTTTAGTATCTTTTTGGGGCAAGTCGCTGTGCCTTGTTAAAGCATCATTGTGCACAATGCCGATTTTTCGGTCAAGTTATCTAAAAAAGGAAAAGACTGTTGCATTTTGCGCTGTGTTAGGTTATAATATAATCGGTTGTTTATGTGGAGCCGCGGCGTACCCGCGGCTTTACCCTCGCGCGTATGCGCGAGAGAAGTATGTTTAAAGGCGGAGGAGTTTCTATGATTTATGATTTGCAAAAAGCGAGTATGTGGAAACGTATATCCGCTTTTTTGTGTGATGTCATTTTGTTCGCTATTTTGGCTGTTGGGCTCGCACTTCTTCTTTCCACTGTTTTGGGAGTTGATGCCCAGCAAGACAAAATGATATCCATCTGCGCTCAATATACCGATCAATATCAACTAAACAACTTTATGACAGAGAGCGAATTAGAGGATGCTCTTTCCCTCACAATGACAGAGGAGCGTTACGACACCCTCACAGAGGAGCAACAAACGACCTTCCAAGAAGCTGTTGCGGCACTTCATTCTGACAAAGATTACCTTTATGCCTACGGAATGGTCAATCAACTTATTTTGATCGTTATTACGTTCTCTATCCTCGTCGCCCAGTTGCTTTTGGAGTTTGTCGTTCCCTTACTTTTCAAAAACGGCCAAACCCTTGGCAAAAAGATATTTGGCGTGGCTGTTATGAGAATGGACGGAGTTAAAGTTTCCCCCTTGTTTTTACTGGTTCGTACGGTGCTTGGCAAATATACGGTCGAAACAATGATTCCGGTGTTTGTTCTACTCTCCCTTGTACTCGGCACGGCAAGCATCGTGACTCTTGTGCTTCTGCTCTTGCTGATCATAGCACAAGTAGCACTCCTCATCTTCACGCAGGCGCGCACACCCCTGCACGATATGTTGGCAGGAACGGTTACCGTTGATTTTGCCAGCCAATTGATTTTTGATACTCCCGAAGAGCTTTTGGAGTACAAGAAAAAGCTGCACGCCGACTCGGTGGCAGGAAAAGAATCCAATTTGTAAACAATCAAAAATATAAAAATATATAAGCGAACAGAAAGGAAGTCTTGTATGAAAGTTGTATTGGAAAACGTAACAAAGATCTTCCCCCCCCGTAACAAACGTGAGCAGGAATTCATGGCGGTGAATAACTTCACCTTCACTGTTCCGGATGGCAAGCTGATTGGTCTGCTTGGCCCCTCCGGCTGCGGTAAGAGCACCACGCTCTACATGATCAGCGGCTTGCAAAAGGTTTCGGGCGGTAAGATCTACTTTGGTGACAACGACGTCACCAACCTCCCGGCAGAAAGCCGCGGAGTCGGTCTTGTATTCCAAAACTACGCACTCTACCCCCACCTTACGGTTAAGCAGAACATTTTGTTCCCTCTGCAAAACCTCAAAGGCTCCGAAAAGCTCTCCAAAAAAGAGATGCTTGAAAGAGCTTACCAGGCAGCTAAACTGGTACAGATTGACGAATTGATGGAGAGAAAGCCCAATGCCCTCTCTGGCGGTCAGCAGCAACGTGTTGCGATTGCCCGTGCACTCGTCAAAATGCCCGGCGTGCTCCTCCTCGACGAGCCCCTTTCCAACCTCGACGCCCGTCTGCGTCTGCAAACGCGCGAAGAGATCCGCCGCATCCAAAAGGAAACCGGCATCACCACCATCTTTGTAACCCACGACCAAGAAGAAGCTATGAGCATCTCCGATATGATCGTTGTTATGAGAGACGGCGTTATCCAGCAGGTAGGCAAGCCTCAAGAGGTTTATGACAACCCCACCAACCTATTTGTTGCGAAGTTCTTGGGAACTCCTCCCATTAACGTATTTGACGGCGAAGTTAAGGGCGGCAAGCTCTACATCGGTGATGAATGCGTGCTCGACGTTGCCGGCGTAGCAGATCAGCCTGTAACTGTCGGTATCCGTCCCGAGGGCTTTATTCCCTGTGAAAACAACGGTGCTATGACCTGCAATTTGACCAACTTGGAAATTATGGGTCGTGATGCAAGTGTTGTTGCAACCCATGCAGCATCCCTCAATCCCACTGTTCGCGCTATCATAGACGGTGACTGCAAGATCGATGCAGCCTCGGCAACCGTTCGTTACAATCTCAAGCCCCATAAGGTATTCCTGTTCAGCAAGCTGGATGAGAAACGCATCGTATTTGCCGCACAGAACAACGATGACTTCATGACCGCAGCTCTGAAGAGAAAGTATTCCAAATTTTGAGGTGAGACACTATGGTACAAAGTAAAAAGCCATGGGTTGCGTGGCTTTACCTCGCACCTGCGATTGTGCTTTTGCTGGTGTTTACCGCATGGCCTATCGTAAACACGATTCGTATGTCCCTTTTAGAGGGATATAGCACAGCGGGAGAAATTGCCGGAAAAACGTTCGAATTCGGATTTGGCAACTTTGCCAAGGTTATTGATTACGGACAATTTAAAACCTGTCTTACCAACACAATTCTTTTGTGCGTACTCACCGTTCCGATTTCAACCTTTTTGGCATTGTTGATTGCTGTTTGCTTAAACGCAATCAAGCCCTTGCAAAGATTATTACAAACCATTTTCTTCCTTCCCTACGTAACAAACTCCATCGCCATTGGTATGGTGTTTGCCGCAATGTTCAACATTGTTGGTAACCTCAGTGGTGAAAACCCGTTGATCGTTACAGCAGGTATCATCAACGAATTTCTTGCTCTCTTTGGAGTGGCTCCCGTTGACTGGATCAACGCTACCTCCACTTATACAACCAATATGATCGTTATGGTTGTATACATTGTTTGGAACGCGCTTCCCTTTAAGATTTTGATTCTCCTTGGCGGTTTGCAAAGCGTTAACAAGCAATACTATGACGCCGCTAAGGTAGACGGTACTTCTCGCGTAAGAGTGTTCACCAAGATCACAGTACCGTTGCTCTCTCCTATGCTCGCCTACGTTGTCATCACCGGCTTTATCGGTGGATTTAAGGAGTACTCCAGCATCGTCGGTATCTTCGGCGAAGATATGGGTCCCGTTGGTGCAGCGGGTAGATTAAACACAATGGTCGGATTTATTTACGATGCATTGGGTAATCACCAAGGCCGTGCAAGTGCCGCCGCTCTGATTCTGTTTGGCATCATTTTTGTCGTTACTTTGATAAACTTGTATGTCAGCAAAAAGAAGACACACTATTAAGGAGGTGACGATATGACAGAACTGGAAAAATTCTTATTGGAAAAGAAGCTTGAAAGGGAAAAATCTCGCCAGCGCGTTGTACGCGTTGTTGCGCAAGTCCTTTTGTATGTCTTTCTCATTACGATGGCTCTCATCGTTCTCTTCCCATTCTATTGGATGATCATCTCCTCACTGAAAACTTTAACCGAGTATCAGCAATCCCCCCCCACGTTCTTTCCCAAGAAAATCATTTGGGGAAACTACGCAGAGGCATTCCACACTGCCAACCTTGGCAAGCTGTTTATGAACACGATGTACGTTGGTGTTGTATCTACCCTGCTTTCTTTGGTGATCACCGTTATTTCGGCATTTGCATTTGCACGCTTGGAATTCAAGGGCAAAAACGCACTGTTTGCAGCCCTTCTCGGTACAATGATGATCCCCGGTGAGCTTTTCACCATTACCAACTATCAAACCATTTATTATTTGAACTGGCAAAACACATTTACCGTTTTGATCGTTCCTTTCCTCGTAAGTGTGTTCTACATTTACTTGTTGCGTCAAAACTTCTTGCAAATTCCCAATGAGCTTTACCTCGCAGCAAAGGTCGATGGTACCAGCGATTTGAAATATTTGTGGAAGGTTATGATCCCCCTCGCACTCCCCACGCTCATCTCCATTACCATTTTGAAGATGATGGGTGCATGGAACTCCTACGTTTGGCCGAACTTGGTTGCAAACGATATCGACCACAGAATGATTACGAACGGTTTGCGAAATGCATTTACCGACGCAAACACGCAATCCACCAATTACCCTGTACAAATGGCAGCAGTTGCCTTGGTATCCTTCCCGTTGTTCCTCGTATTTATTTTCTTGAGAAAATATATTATGAAGGGCGTTTCGAGAAGCGGTATTAAGGGTTAAACCAAGCCGTTGTAAATAGTTTCCCAAAAATCACAAACAAAAAAGAGAGGTTTTCAAAATGAAAAGAACAATCGTTTCAATCCTGTTGGTGCTTTCTCTCGTATTGTGCATGCTTCCTGTGTTTGGTTGCAGCAAAAAAGAGATGCCCAATTTTGTGATGCCTGAAGGCGGTTTTGACACAACAACCCCCGTTACCATCACATTCTATCACACCATGGGTTCAAACCTTTCGGAGGTTCTTGACATTTATGTTGAGGAATTCCACGAGCTTTACCCCAACATCACCGTTGTTCACAGCCAAGAGGGCGGCTATGATGATGTTAGAGACAAGATCAGCAAACAGCTGACCGTTCTTGATCACCCGAACATCGCTTACTGCTATCCGGACCACGTAGCTCTTTACAACGTTTCCGAAGCAGTTGTAACACTTGATCAATTCATCAATTATCAACAAGAGCTTACTCTCCCTGACGGCACAAAGGAAATCATTGGATTGACCCAAGAGCAAATTGCTGACTTCATCCCCGGTTACTACAACGAGGGTAAGCAATTCGGTGACAATTTGATGTACACAATGCCTCTTTCCAAATCCACCGAGGTTCTCTACTACAACGTAGATTTCTTCACGGAACACGAGCTCACTCCTCCAACCACTTGGGATGAACTCGAAGCACTGTGCGCTAAAATCAAGGAAATCGACCCCAACTGCATTCCTCTCGGTTATGACTCCGAAGCAAACTGGTTCATCACCATGTGCGAACAGTTGAAATCCCCCTACACCAGCGCCGAAGAAGGAAACCACTTCTTGTTTGATAACCAAACCAACTATGATTTTGTTGCTCGTTTCCGCGAGTGGCATCAAAAGGGATATATAACCACACAGGAAATTCTGGGTGCTTACACCTCCACCATATTCACAGAGACCAAAGTTGCCGAGAAAGACGGTGAAAAGGTAATCAAGAGCTATATGTCTATCGGTTCTTCTGCAGGTGCAACCAAGCAACGCCCCACTAAGGGTGACGACGGCAAATACCCCTTTGAGGTAGGCATCGTTCCGATTCCCCAGGTCAGTGCTGATAACAAGAAGGTTATCTCCCAAGGTCCTTCCCTCTGCATCTTCCAAAAGGAAAATCCTCAAGAGGTTTTGGCTTCTTGGCTGTTTATGAAGTTCCTCGCTACCAACGTTGGCTTCCAAGCTGAGTTCTCCATGGCTTCCGGTTACGTTCCCGTAATCAAGTCCGTTGAGGATCACCCCGTTTACGCAAACTTCCTTAACAAGGCCGACGGCGGCAACAACATTGCTGCGCTGAGTGCAAAGGTTTGCATGGAACAAGCAGATGCTTACTACACCTCCCCCGCGTTCAACGGTTCCTCCGAAGCACGTGACCAGGTTGGTGCCTTGATGCAAGCTTGCTTCGTTGCAAAGATTGACGGTGACCCTAACAGTGAAGCTTACAAGCAAGCTGTTATGGCTATGATCAAAGAGAAATTTGCAGCCGCTATTCAAGAATGTGAATACAAATCCTAATAAAATTTAGGAGGGTGTTCGCAATGAAACAATCTATTATTAAACTCGCGTCCGTACTCCTCCTGCTGAGTGTTCTGCTCTGTTGCGTCATTTCTTGTGACAAAGAAAAGACGCCGGAACATATCGACTATGCCGCAGAGGTCAAGCTTGACTTGACCTCCGACTCGGCAAAAGCGATTGATGTCACCGTCAAATCCTATATTGACGGTGATACCACGCACTTCTATGTTCCTACCAGCATTTCCGAAACCGGTGTGCTGAAAGCAAGATACTTGGCAGTAAACACACCCGAATCGACGGGTAAAATTGAGGAGTGGGGCAAAAAGGCTTCCAAGTTCACCAAGGAAAAATTGATGAGCGCCACTTCCATTATTTTGGAATCGGATGACAGCAAATGGAATCTCGACTCCACCGGCGACAGACACTTGGTTTGGGTTTGGTACAAGACCGCAGAAATGACCGAATACCGCAACCTGAACCTCGAGCTCTTGCAAGAGGGCTTGGCAATTGCATCCAACTCCGCACAAAACAGATACGGAACCTTCTGTATGGATGCCATCACACAGGCAACCGCTGAAAAATTGAACGTTTATTCCGGCGAAAGAGACGACGACTTCTACTACGGTGAGGTCATTTCTCTCGACCTCAAAGGGCTACGTTGCAACGTCGAAGATTACGTCGGCCTCAGGGTTTCCTTTGAGGGTATCGTTACCAGAGACGGTGGCAACAGCGTTTATGTAGAAAACTACGATGATGAAACCGATATGTGGTACGGCATGTACGTTTACTACGGCTTCAACGTCAGCGGCGAAGGCTTGGAAATTCTTGATGTGGGCAACCACGTTAAGGTTGTGGGAAGTGTACAGTATTACGAAACCGGCGATTCTTATCAGATCTCCGACGTTCAATACCGCATTATGAAGCCCGATGATCCCAAGAACCTGCAACTGCTTGACAATGAAAAGCACGATCCCTCTTACCGTCTGACCGATCCGGCAACCTTTAGGAACGGAAAGGTATCGGTTATCATTGGAGATGAAAAGAAAGAGCTTGCTTATGCAGAAGCTGCTCTTTACACCTCTGTTGAAATGAAAGATCTCAAGGTTGTAAGCGTTTACACGACCAAAAACCCTGCATCTTCTTCCAAGGGCGCTATGACCCTGACCTGTCAAGCTCCCGACGGCACTATGATCGACGTGCGCACCGTTGTTTTGTATGATGAAAATGACGAATTGATCACCGGCTCCTATTTCTTGAACAAAACAATCGATGTTAAGGGCATCATCGATTATTATAACTACAAGTCCGATGATGACGCGTCCACAGAGGACAACACAGATTTCCCCTACCAAATCAAACTGTTATCTCTCGGTGATGTAACCGTGAAATAAAACAAAAACAAAAAGGAGAAAGAAAAATGAAAAGAGTACTATCCCTAATCCTTGTTGCTGTTATGCTTTTGGGCACGCTTACCTCCTGCGCCAACATTATGAGCTTCTTTGGCAATGATGAAGGCCTGGAGAAAGCACAAGCCAATGTGAAACAGCTTTATATCAACAGGGCGAAAGTCACCAATGCCGACTTTGAGGTTGTTCCTCAAGTTACAATCGGTCAAGATGTTTACACCATTGAATGGACTGTTAACGTAACAGATGGCGTTAAGGTTGAAAAAACCGAAGACGGCAAGGTCTGGATCAGAGTTAACTCCAAGACCGAAGTTGAAATCCCCTACGTTTTGACCGCAACCATCAAGTCCCCCAAGGGCAAGACCATTACCCAAACCTTCGAGTTTAGCGTTCCTAAGTTCAAGGAGCTGACTTGGGCTGAATTTGCAGCAACCGAAGATGATGAACCCGTTGTTATCAAGGGCGTTATCGGCGGCATCGTTGAAACAGCCAAGGAGAATGACCTTTACCTGCAGGACGAAAACGGCGGTTACTTTGTTTACGACCTCTCCGTTAAGCCCTCCGAGCAAGGCCTGAAGGTTGGTATGACCGTTCGCGTTTCCGGTATCCGCGATACATACTACGGTGTATATCAAATCTCTAATCCTCAAGTTGAAATTCTTGATGCTACCATCAAGGAAGTAGCTCCCATCGACATTACTCAAGCATTTGTGGATGCAAAGGATCTTAAGTCCGAATCTTTGACCAAGTACCAATCCATGTTTGTTACCATCAAGGGCGCAACCGTTCTCGGACAGGATGCCGACAATCCAACCTACTTCAACTTCTCTCTTGCCGGCAAGAAGGCATACGTTCGTATCTCCTCCTCCACCAGCATGCTGACCCCAGCTGGCGATGCAACCTTTAAGAAGAACGTTGCAGACCACATCGGTTACTCTGCCGACATCACCGGCTTTGTTTCCATTTATAGTAACAACATCTACATCATTCCTCTCAATGAGAATGCATTCTCCAACTTTGTAGTTGCAGATCGTACTCCCGCTGAGCAGGTTGCATTTGAAAAGGAACTGCTCAAGGATAAGGTTAACACTACCATTACCGAGGCAGGCACTATCGATCTCGTTACCGCTCCTCAGCTTTATAAGGATGTTACGATTTCTTGGTCTGTATCCGAGAATGAGTATGCAAAGGTTGAGAACGGCAAGCTGGTAGTTAGCCTTCCCGACGAAGAAGTTAAGGTAACCTTGACCGCTACCTTGACCCAGGGCGAAGCTTCTGATACCGCTTCTTACGAAGTTACTATCGCAGCTGCTCCCACCATCATTCCTCAAATCGTTACTGCTCCCGCAGCCAACACCGGATATAAATACTTCCTGAAGCAAAACAAAATCGGCCAGACTCTGTACTTTGCAGGCTTAATGGAAAACACCTACTATCTCGGAACCACCACCAACCCCACAGAGGCTGTTGACGTTGGCTTTGAGCCTGTAGAAGGTAAGGATGGCGAATACTATCTCTACTTTATGGATGGCACCATCAAGACCTATATCGTTGCTTATGTAGGCACTAAGACTGATGGCTCCGAGGTTGCAAACCTGAAGCTCAGCATTCACCAAAAAGAAGCGAATGTATGGACCTTCAACGCCGAGCACAATACCCCCACCACAAAACTCACCATTAAGAACGAAAACGGCGAGCCCAAGGAAGACACCTACTACATTGGTGCTTATAATGAGTTCCAAACCTTTAGCCTTTCCAAAATCAGTTACGCATCCAACAGCACCAGCTTTGTTGCTCGTTTCGCAACGCTGATTGACGTGTCTGCGGAAAGCGATGCTAGTAAGGTAGCAACTGAAAAAGAGGCTCTCACCATTGCCACAGAATACAAGAGAGCCGGCGAGTTTGAGCTTCCCATCTTCGGTTCTACTTTCGCGCAAGTTGAAATTTCTTGGGCTTCCAACAGCGAATTTGCAGTTGTTGAGGGCGATACCCTCAAAGTTACCCAACAAAAGGATGACCAAACCGTTATCCTGACGGCTACCATCACCTTCGGTGACGTAACCGAGACCAAGGAATTCACCATTACTATCTTTAAGCCCGTTGGCGAACCCGCTGCAGATTCCACCATCACAATCGAGCAAGCAATCGCTATCGGCGAATCCAAAGCACACAACGTCTACACCGAAGGTAAGTACTACGTAACCGGTGTTATTACCGAGGTTTACAACACCCAATACGGTAACATGAAAATTAAGGATGATGCAGGCAACATCCTTACTGTTTACGGTACTTGGAGCGAAGATGGCAACACCCGTTACGATGCTCTCGAGGTTAAGCCCGTTGCAGGCGAAACCATTACCGTTTACGGTATTGTTGGTCAATACAACGGAACCCCTCAAGTTAAAAACGGTTGGATCGTTGGAAAACCCTCTGTAGAGCCTGAAGAAACTACCCCCTCTACTCCCACTGATCCTGATCAACCCTTGACTTACGAAGATTATATTGCTGCACAAGATGGCGAAGCTCTCTCCAAGCTTGTTAACGTTGTTGTTACCGGTATCGTTTCTAAGTCTGCAGGCAGCAGCTACAACTGCCTCTTCGTACAAGATGCAAACGGCGGCGCTTACTACATCTACGGCATGACTCAAGATCCGATTGCTGACCTCAAAATCGAAATCGGCATGACCGTTAGCATTGAAGGCGGTGTAAAGGCTATTCACTATGGCACTCACGAAATTAAGCCTAGCGAAAATGGCATGACTGTTACCGTCGTTTCCAGCGAAAAGACTCCCGTAGCTCCTGTTGACTACACCGAAATCTTCAAGAATGCAACCGATATGAAGGATGAGGCTCTCGTAGGCAAGCAAGCCCTACTCGTTACCATTAAGGGCATTGTAATCGGCGGTCAAAACACTGGTAGCGGTTACTTGTACTTCAAGATTGGCGATAAGGAAGCTTATCTCCGCATCTCCTCCTCCACCCTCGGTTTCAATACAGCTGATAAGGATGCTTTCATCGCAGCACACGCTGCAAAGAAAGGTTACTCCGCTGACGTAACCGGTATCATTTCCCAATACAACGGTGCGTTCTATCTCGTTCCCGTTTCCACCGATGCATTCGTTTACGGTGAATTGGTTGAACAACCCGAAGAAACCACTCCCGCTCCCGAGACTCCCGATGAACCCGCAGCAGATTCTACGCTCACCATCGTAGGTGCTGTTACCCTCGGCGACTCTATGGCTCACAACACCACTACCACTGGTAAGTACTATGTAACCGGTGTTGTTCAGGAAATCAAGCACACCACTTATGGTAACATGTACATTGTAGACGAAAATGGCAACTCCATTTACGTTTACGGCACTTACAGCGCAGACGGTTCCGCTAGATACGACGCTATGGACGTTAAGCCTGTTGCAGGTGATACCGTTACACTTTACGGCGTTGTTGGTAACTACAATGGCGCTCAAATTAAAAACGCTTGGATCACTGCTCACACCGCTGCAGCTCCCAGCACTCCCAACACCCCCAGCACCCCCGAAACTGGCGCAAGCACAACCATCAGCTTTGCTGATAAGGGAAATCGCACTGAGTTCACCTCCGAAATCCAGGTTTGGGAACAAAATGGCATCACCGTTACCAACAACAAAGGTGGTTCCACCAATGCTGTTGCCGATTACGCAAACCCCGCACGCTTCTATAAGAACTCCGAATTGATCATTGCCTATCCCGGCATGACCAAAATTGTTATCGCGTGCAACAATGCCTCTTACGCAACTTCTTGCCAAAAATCTCTTTCCGCTGCAGGTGCCAACGCAGTTGCTGATGGCCAAAATGTAACAATCACCTTTGCCGAAGCAGTAGATTCTTTCACCTTTACCCTCTCCGACGGACAGGTTAGAGTTGATAGCATTACAGTTTACACCCAAAACTAATTTTGATTTTAGAACCACCCTTCGGGGTGGTTCTTTTTTTGTTGGAAAGTATTGACTTTTCATTATGGCGGTGCTATAATAGGTGGGTAACAATAAAAAAACGAGGTGATTTTTATGCGTACAACGAAACATTTTCTGCTCTTCTTTTTGGTGATAGCTCTTGTGGCTACATCTCTCTGCTCCTGCGACTCTATTTTTAAGAAGTCTTCTTCTAAAGAGACCACTCCCACCGCTACCACCCCCGTAGCAACTCCCCCTGCAGAAACCACTCCCGAAGCAACCACTTCTCCTGAAGTTACGACTCCCGAAGTGACTACTCCCGAAGTAACCACTCCTGAGGTAACCACTCCTGAGGTAACCACCCCCGAAGTAACCACTCCCGAAGTGACCACTCCCGAAGTAACTACTCCCGAAGTGACTACTCCCGAAGTGACTACTCCCGAAGTGACTACTCCCGAAGTAACCACTCCCGAAGTAACTACTCCCGAAGTAACTACTCCCGAAGTGACTACTCCTGATACTCCTGTCGAAGAAGAAGCTACTATCAGCTTTGCCGATGCTGCAAACCGCACCGAATTTGACGCCTCTGTACAAGTTTGGGAACAAAACGGCATCACTGTTACCAATAATAAAGCATCCGGTAGCAATATCGCCGATTACGCAAACCCCGCACGCTTCTATAAGAACTCCGAATTGATCATTGCCTATCCCGGCATGACCAAAATTGTTATCGCGTGCAACAATGCCTCTTACGCAACTTCTTGCCAAAACTCTCTTGCTGCCGCAGGTGTCAACGCAGTTGTTGAGGGTAAGATTGTAACAATCACTCTTGCTGAAGCAGTAAATTCCTTCGGTTTTATCCTCTCTGACGGACAAATTAGAGTTGATAGCATCACAGTTTACACTACCGAAGCAACTCTTCCCGAAGACCCCGAAGTTACAACTCCTGAAGTAACTACTCCCGAGGAATCTACTCCTGAAGAGTCTACTCCTGAAGAGTCCACTCCTGAAGAGTCCACTCCTGAAGAGTCTACTCCCGAAGAGTCCACTCCCGATACCCCTGCAATCCCCGATGCTCCCGTAAATGAAACCCTCAACATCACCGCTGCAAGCGGCGTTCTTGCAGACGATGCTTTGAGCATTTCTTGGGCAACCGAAACCTTTAATATTGTTGTTTATAAGGATGCTTCCTCCACCGCTATCAGAATCACTGATACAGATCACTTCCGTTGCTACCAAGGCACCAAGTTTACGATTGTAGGCACTACCGATAAGGCATTTACTAAGCTGATATTCACTTGCACCAGTAACGACTATGCAACCGAACTCGTTAACAGTGTAACTGCTGCCGGTGCTTCTGCAACCGCTGACGGTAAGGTTGTTACCGTATCTCTTACCGCTACAACCTCCTTTGAGTTCTCCAACGCTAAGCAAACCCGATTCAGCAAGATTGAAATCATCTGCGATGAAAGCTTGCTTCCCGATGAACCCGAAACAACAACTCCCGAAGAAACCACTCCCGACACTCCCGCAATTGACGAACCTGCAGCTGATTCCACCCTCTCCATCGAAGAGGCTATCGCTCTTGGCGAATCCAAGGCGCACGACACCACTACCGCAGGCAAGTACTATATTACCGGTGTTGTTAAGGAAATCAAGCACAACACCTATGGTAATATGTACATTGTGGACGAAAATGGCAATTCCATTTACGTTTACGGTACTTACAGCGCAGACGGCGAAATTCGTTACGATGCTCTCACCGTTAAGCCCGTTGCAGGTGACACCGTTACTCTTTACGCTGTAGTTGGTAACTACAACGGTCCTCAAATTAAGAACGCTTGGATCGTTGCTCACACCGCAGCAACTCCCGAGGAGACTACTCCCGAGGAATCTACTCCCGAGGAATCTACCCCCGAAGAGTCCACTCCCGAAGAATCTACTCCCGAAGAGTCTACTCCCGAAGAGTCTACTCCTGAAGAGTCCACTCCCGAAGAGTCCACTCCCGAAGAATCCACTCCCGAAGAGTCTACTCCCGAAGAGTCTACTCCTGAAGAGTCCACTCCCGAAGAGTCCACTCCCGAAGAGTCCACTCCCGAAGAATCTACTCCCGAGGAATCTACCCCCGAAGAGTCCACTCCCGAAGAGTCTACCCCCGAGGAATCTACTCCCGAGGAATCTACTCCCGAGGAATCTACTCCCGAGGAATCTACTCCCGAGGAATCTACTCCCGAGGAGACTACCCCCGATACTCCTACTCAAACAGAAGCAACCATCAGCTTTGCTGATAAGGCCAACCGCACCGAGTTTAACGACTCTGTACAAGTTTGGGAACAAAACGGCATTACGATTACCAACAACAAAGGTGGTTCCACCAATGCTGTTGCCGATTACGCTGATCCCGCTCGTTTCTATAAGAACTCCGAATTGATCATTGCCTATCCCGGTATGACCACAATTGTGATCACCTGCGACTCTGCTTCTTACGCAACCTCTTGCCAAAAATCTCTTGCTGCTGCAGGTGTTAACGCTGTTGCTGACGGCAAAAATGTAACGATAACTCTTGCCGAAGCAGTTGATACTTTCAGCTTTACCCTCTCCGATGGTCAGGTTAGAGTTGATAGCATCACTGTTTACGCCAACGGAACTGCTCAACCCGAAGTTCCCGAGGAAACCACTCCTGAAGAGACTACTCCTGCAGAGCCTGAAGAGACTACTCCCGAAGTAACCACTCCTGCAGAACCTGAAGAGACTACTCCCGAGGAATCCACCCCCGATACTCCCGCCGACACCACTACTCAATACAACTACATCTTTGAGAAAACAATATTTTCTGAAAACGGAACACAAAAACTTGGCGACCTCAACTGGACTCTCGATGGTGATGGAGAATACTGGGGATTTGATTCTCAAAACGGTAAAGGACAGCAACTCGGATCCTCTAAGAAGCCTTACACAAACATGACCATCACTTCTGAGTCGGTAAGCAATGTTACCAAGCTTCTTATCAACACTTGCGGTGCAAGCGATATCAAAGGCACCCTTACCGTTACTGTTGGTGGTGTACAAATTGGTGAAACCATTACTTTGACAAAAAACGCTACCGATTACACTTTTGAATCGGCTACTCTTCTTTCCGGAGAAATCGTTCTTACTTACACACAAACTTCCAGCAAAGCGTTCTACATTTTGTCCATTACAATTGATGGCGCAGAGTAAGAATACTGGGGCGACTCACTTCATAATTTAAATTTTACGGGGCCGAGTCATTCAGATGCAGAAGGCGTGGTTTGGGTATCGTCGGCGTACAAAAAAGGTACGCTAGAGAGCCAAAACGCGACTAAAAAACCACATAAAATGAGGAAATCCGCCGAATTTTTTCGGCGGATTTCGACATATTAAAAACCCCAAGCTATATTTTTAGTTGGTCTTTATCTTTGTTTGTAAGAGTGGCTTTTGTTCTGCGCTAAATGAATCAGCCCCGTTTTTTATATCAAATCTTGACTTCCCCCCTTTTTCATGCTATAATGATAGGTAAGAAACAAACGAGGTGAATTTATGCACATCACAAAACGATTACTTCTGCTCCTTTTGGTGTTATCTGTTATGGTCACTCCGCTCTTCTCTTGCGAGAATGATCATACTATCAATACCACTACCGAATCAAGCACACAAACAACAGAAACCTTCTCCCCTTTGGGAACAGCCACGACTCCTCCCGAGGAAACGCTCACATCTTCCCCTGAGGAAACAACAACATCCGATACTCCCAACGAAACCGAAAATTATCAAGCCAAATACGCGAATATGTCCCCCGAGGAGTTCTATGCCGATTACGAGCTTGCAGAGAACGCTGAGGATGCCTATTGGCGCTCTTTCTACGGTTTTATGTCGGGTTCTCTGACCACCCCCGACCAAGCCCCTACGGTGGCTGAAAATCGCCCTATGCAGGATGGCAAATACATTCGTAATTCCGTCACCTCTTTTATTGGCGAGGACGTCTACGTTTTGGTTGACGTCAATGGGGACACCGTAATGGAAATCTATCGCGGTGGCGCGTACATCACCCTTGAAGAAGTTGCCGCATACGTCTACGCCTTTGGCGATATTCCCGCCAATTACACGTCCCAAAAAAGCGGCAGACCCTCCAGCAATAAGTGGGGCGAATATCTTAGATTGAATCATTCCGAATTTTCGGGAGACACCTACACATACCCCTACGAACCCGTTCTTCCTAACATCAGCGGTTGCGGCGGTGAGCTTTACTATTACGAAATAGACATTGGCACCACAGGAACCGATTGCGACCCCAAATACGATGCCGAAATTTACAACAACGGCTATTCCATCACGCGCGGTGCGGCGCGCATCGTTTACGCCCGCTACGATGCCAACTTTGATCAAATCATCGATCCCAACGAGCGTTACCTCTTTTACACCTACAACCACTACAATGACTTTCAGGAGTACCTAAACTACTACGGCGGTTGGGGTGAGATGTTTGGCAACATCACAGGTGGCGGAACGATCTCCAGCAGATACGATTATAATCCCACTCCCTACGTTGAAACCGTTCTTGCACCTCTGCCCGGAATGGATGTTGCTTACATAGAACATAATACTGTGGAAATCGTTTATTTCTTCTGCCCTGTCATCGATACCAAATTGCGCGTAGCGTAATCAAACAAAAGAGGAAGCTTTCTGTAAGCTTCCTCTTTCCTTTTCCTGTGTGAATTTTTCGCGAATTTTTGCATATTCTCTTGACAAATCCATTAAAATATGGTATAGTATAGAGTGAAACATTTG
>SVQS01000161.1 GCA_015065205.1 Oscillospiraceae bacterium | reverse complement strand
AGGTTTCCATTATCTACCGTCATAGGTGTCCATAATATCCCAAAAGGTGTTTTGTGATGGAGTGTAACCATTCTTTGTATAGCCGTAGGCGGCGAGTGTGCCCTTCATTGCGGAAAGCATCAATTCATAGAGATTGACCGAAATGGAATAGGTTTTGCCGTCAACTTTAAGTGTCAGCATTTTTTTGCCGCTTGCGCAAGAAGAGAGAGGAGCGACAAGCATTATAATAACCAACATGATTGCCGCCGCGCGTATGAAACGTTTTTTCATAGGGGATAAATCCTTTCTGTTAAAAAACTTCTTCTATCATTATACAGGATAAATGTGATAGACGTTATGCGTTTTTATGACTGATTTCGATATATTTTTCAAACATTTTGTGAATAAAGGAGAGCGGTGCATCATCCTTTTGCAGGCGCAAAAGAATATGAGGCTCACCGGAAAGAATTACACGCATACGTCCGGGATAGAGCGAGGAGAGCTCCGACCACGCATCAAAATCCAACTTTTGTGGTGTGATGTGAATGCCTGCCGTATCTTGACGGACAGATGTGACACCACAGCGCGAAGCCAAGGTGTGAATGAGGGCGATGCGCAAGAGATTTTGCACGGGAGCAGGAGGCTCACCGAAGCGGTCGAGCAGCTCGTCGGTCATATCGGTGATGTCTTCTTCACTTGCAATCAGTGCAATTCTCTTGTAAAGCGAGATGCGTTGCGCAGGGAAGGGAACGTAATGCTCGGGCAGATAGGCATCAAACTGCAAAGAGACAGTGCAATCCACATCTTCCGGGGGTGCCTCTCCCTTTTCTTCGAGGACAGCGCGGTTGAGCAATTTGATATAAAGGTCATAGCCGATGGCATCGAGATGTCCGTGCTGTTGTGAACCGAGCAGATTGCCCGCACCGCGAATTTCCATATCACGTAAGGCGATTTTGAATCCCGCACCGAACTCGGCATATTCGCGAATGGCCTCAAGACGCTTTTGCGCTACCTCGGGGATGGATTTATAAGCGGGATAGGTGAAATACGCATAAGCGCGTCGCGCTGAACGACCGATGCGCCCGCGTATCTGATGGAGCTGTGAAAGTCCGAGACGGTGTGCGTTTTCTACGATTAGGGTGTTCGCATTGGGAATGTCAACACCTGTTTCAATAATGGTCGTGCAAACGAGAATATCAATTTCGCCTGCCAGCATCTGCTCCCAAATGCGCTCAAGTTCTTCCTTGTCCATCTGTCCGTGTGCTACGGTGATACGTGCCTCGGGAATGGCAGAACAGAGCTTTGCCGCCGCAACGTTGATGTTTTCAACGTTGTTGAATAGATAAAATACTTGACCACCGCGGCGCAATTCTCGCCTGATGGCTTCCTCAACAATGAGGTCGTCTTTTTCCAAAACGTAAGTCTGTACGGGGAGACGGTCACTCGGAGCATCATCGAGAATGGAAATATCGCGAATGCCGCCCATTGCCATATTGAGCGTGCGGGGAATGGGAGTAGCCGAAAGAGAGAGGCAATCCACTCCAGAGGCAAGCTGCTTGAGCTTTTCCTTTTGTACCACGCCAAAGCGTTGCTCCTCGTCAATGATGACAAGTCCCAAATCGTGGAATTTGACGTCCTTGGAGAGTAAACGGTGTGTGCCAACGATGATATCCACGTCACCGCGCGCAAGACGGGAAAGAGCCTTTGCTTGTTGCTTTGGAGTGCGAAAACGCGATACCATCTCCACGTTTACGGCAAAAGCACGCATACGGCTGACAATTGTTTGATAGTGTTGCAGAGCAAGTAGAGTAGTAGGAACAAGAAGCGCCACCTGCTTGCCGCCAAGCACAGCCTTGTAAGCAGCTCGAAGAGCAACCTCTGTCTTTCCGTAGCCAACGTCACCGCAAAGCAGGCGATCCATCGGTACGGCTTTCATCATATCACCCTTAATTTCATCAGAGGCGATAAGCTGACTATCGGTTTCTTCAAATGCGAAGGCATCCTCAAATGCCTTTTGGTAGCTGTCGTCAGAGGGGAAGGCGTGTCCCGGCTTGCGCATACGCTCGGCATACAGGCGAATGAGGTCTTTTGCAATATCCTTTGCCGCGGCAGATGCACGGGATTTTGCCTTTTTCCAGGACTCTCCCCCCATTTTGGAGAGCTTAACAAGTCCGTCATCGGCGTGCGCACCGATATATTTGGATACTTTATCGAGCTTTTCAACGGGAACGAACAATTTGTCCGAGCCCGCATATTGAATACCGATATAGTCGCGCGTAATGCCTTCACAGGTCAGTGATTCAATACCCGTGTAGCGACCGATACCGTAGTTTTCGTGAACCACGTAATCGCCATCTTCGAGTTCGGCATAGGAAAGGATACTCTTTGTGCCTTTCTTTCTTCTCTTGCGTGCACCGGCCATTGCTGAGAGCGAAAGAGAGCCACCGCGCGCATCGGGACGAGCCGAAAGAACGGCGAACAGGGGTACAGGCAATTCAAAACCCGAAAGTGCGTTTTGGTAGGTGATTGCCACTGTTCCGCGTGCCATATCCGCGGCGTTTTCGGGCTCATCGACCACCACAAAAGCCGCTTCTCGAAGCGTGTCGGCAAGCGTCCCAGCTTCGGTTGCATTTTCTGCTAAAATCAAACAGCGATAGCCGCTTTGCACGTATCCGTGCAGATCCTCAAGAAAGAGAGGCAGATTATCAGCATACGACACCGTATGACGTGTGCGGAATCCAAAAAGTCCGCCAAGACGGCGCTCGCCAAAGGAGTGTGCAATCGAATCGATGTGCACACAAACATTCGCATCGCAAAAGCGGTCGAACATCACAGCAGGCTTTGCGTAATCGGTGTATTTGGGTGCGATAGTGCCGCTTTCCAAGAGGTCGGTAACGCTTTGCGAAAGATGCCACTCCGCTGCCTTAATGCGGTCCGTTGTCGCATTGGTGTTTTTGATGCAAACGAGCGACGTGCTCGTGAAATAATCGGTCAGGGATGCTTTTTCGGGATAGATCAGCGTGACGTATTTATCCAAAAAGTGAACGTTACTACCGTTTGCAATGGCATCGTCCACAGCGCGAATTTCCTTGAGGATTTCAGTAGTCGCTTGCTCACTTTTGTTGGCTTTTAGTTGAGACGTCAGCGCTTTTTTGAGTGCTTGCAGAGCATCTGCGGATGCCAAGAGCTCGCGCGCGGGCGGGAAGACGGCTTCTGTTATTTCTTCAATAGCGCGTTGTGTTTCGGGGTCGAAAATGACCATTCTGTCGATCTCGTCTCCAAAAAACTCAATACGTATTGCATTTGCGCCGTTTTTAGTGCCGCCGTCGGCATCGGTAAGATGGCTGTTTGGTGGATAGATATCGACAATGCCGCCGCGCAGGGCAAACTGACCGGGGCTATCCACGAGTTCGGCTCTTGCATAACCTGCACCAATGAGGCGGTTTGCCAAAGCCTTGGGCTCAAGCAGGTCGGCGGTATCAATGCGGAGCATATTTTCTTCTAAGCAACGAGGGGGGATCGTGTATCCAAGCATTGCGTCGGGTGTGGTGATAACGGCATCAAAGTCGCCGCCCAGAATCCCTGACAACACGCGAAGCCTCTCATGCTCATACTCATGGGAGGCGGTAATGTTATAAAAAGTAAGGTCACGCGACATATAAAACGCCGCACGCAGTCCGCAACGCTCGAGAACGCCGCAGAGCTTTACACACTCTTTTTCCTCGGGGCATACCACAAGAGCGGGAGAATTGCCACGCAACTTTTGGGTGTCCTCAATGAGGGAGACGAGAAAGGCATCGGATGCGCCGTCGCACATTCCGCTGGCCAAAATGGGCAGGGGATTGATACGAAAATTCTCGCCCACGGTGCGCAAAAGCTGGCGGTATTCGATGTCTTCGCGAATACAACTTGTTAAAATGCTCATACTTTACGCTTTCTTTTCTTCGGGGGAATAAGAGTTACAAATTTGTTGTGCGGCGGCAATGTCACCACCGAGCAGTTTGATCAGTCCTTCGTGAGCGCAACCGAAACAGTCGAACAGAATCTTTTGTTCGTCAGACGTAAATTCCGAGACTACCCACGCGGCAAGATCGTAATCGGGGTGGGGCTTTTCGCCAACACCGAGGCGAATGCGAGGGAAGTCGTCGCGACCGAGTTG
>SVQS01000160.1 GCA_015065205.1 Oscillospiraceae bacterium | reverse complement strand
GAAGGGATTTTTGCCGCAGGTGACAACGGATCTACCTTTGGTGGCAATCCCGTCTCTTGTGCGGGAGCGCTGAATATCCTCTCCCGTTTGGATGAAAAAACACTCACAGGTGTGCAAAAACGCTCCAAAATGATAGTGGATGCCCTGACGGGTGCCGAAGGGATTGTTGGTGTGAGCGGAATGGGATTGATGCTCGGAGTTGAGACCGTCAAGCCCGCCGGTGACGTGATTGCCGCTTGTCGCGAGGCAGGCGTGCTTGTTATCAAGGCAAAAAACAAGGTTCGCCTCTTGCCGCCGCTCAATATTCCCGAGGACCTTTTGGCTCGTGCACTGGACATTCTGTGTGCCGCTTGCCGATAAACGCGAAAGGAACATCGTCTTATGAACTTACAAGGAAAAAGCTTTCTCAAGCTATTGGATTTTACTCCCGCCGAAATCGAGGGACTCATCGACCTCGCCGCCTCGCTCAAGGCAAAAAAGAAGGCGGGTATTCCCCACAAACTACACGAGGGCAAAAACATCGCTCTCATTTTTGAAAAAACAAGCACACGCACGCGTTGTGCCTTTGAGGTCGCCGCACGCGACCTTGGTATGGGTGTGACCTATCTCGACCCCACAGGCTCGCAGATCGGTAAAAAAGAAAGCATTGCCGATACCGCTCGCGTGCTTGGCAGAATGTACGACGGCATCGAATACCGCGGCTACGGTCAAGAGATCGTCGAGGAGCTCGCGCACTATGCTGGTGTTCCTGTTTGGAACGGACTGACCAACGAGTTCCATCCCACGCAAATTCTTGCCGACTTTCTCACCATTCGCGAAAAGTTTGGCAAATTGACCGGCATCAAGTTCGTTTATATGGGAGACGCACGCTACAACATGGGCAACTCCTTGATGGTTGGCTGCGCCAAGATGGGTATGCACTTTGTGGCTTGCGCACCAAAGAAGTATTTTCCCAACGCGGCTCTCGTTGCCGAGTGTGAGGCCATTGCAAAAGAAACGGGCGCAACCCTTACATTTGAAGAAAACCCAGCCACGGCTGTAAAGAACGCCGACGTTATCTACACCGACGTATGGGTTTCAATGGGCGAGCCTGCCGAGGTTTGGGAAGAACGCATCCGCGAGCTCTCGCCCTATCAGGTCAACACCGCCCTGATGAACATTGCAGGAGAGAGGGCCGTCTTTATGCACTGCCTGCCCGCTTTCCACGACCTCAAAACCACCGTCGGTAAGGAAATCCACGAAAAATTCGGCATTGATGCTATGGAAGTTACCAACGAGGTCTTTGAGTCGCCTCAGTCCATCGTCTTTGACGAAGCCGAAAACCGTATGCACACCATCAAGGCCGTTATGGCGGCTACGTTGTGAGTTGTTTTTGAATAGATGCGGGGAAACTTTTTTCGCGAAAAAGGTTTCCCCGCACCCCTTCCAAAAAGCACTCTCACAAACAACAACCAAGCGGATGCCATCAGCATCCGCTTGGTTGTTGTTTTGTTTCCAATGAATCCAAGTCGAAAACCGACTCGGGATTATATTCTATAAATACGTTAATGCAATCTGTGCAAACGGGAACATCATTGTTGGTGTTGTTTGTTATTATTCGACAGGTTTTGATGTCTTTTCGGCTTCGATTGCACATAAAGCATTTATCCAAATGTACCTTTTTGACAACGATCAACCGTTCACACTTGTATTCATCGGCGGTCTTACCGATCTTATCAAGATGTGCTTCGGCTCGACCGTCTTTTTTGGGAGTTTCGGCTTGCCATTTGGGAAATGTGGTTGGCGGATTTTCGTGACACCGCTTTTCGGGGTCATTAGGGTCTAACAGCCAAACAATTCTTTGAAGATATCTCTGCACTCTCAAATCGGGAAGGGAAGCTATGTAAAAATATCCGGGCAAACCGAATAAAAAGCACATCATAAAATAATTCAATTCCTTGCCGTATGCAAATCCCTTTCGAGCGGCGCATTGTAGCATTATTTTGGCGGCAAAAAATCCCCAAATCACAAAAACGGAAAAAACAACAATCAAAATCAACCAATGTGTGCGTGTCATAATTTTATCTCCTTAAAACAAAAAAGTGCGCAGCCGAAGCCGCGCACCGAAAAACGCAGTTTCGCCTCTGTTGCGACACAGTTCACATCATCGGAGATATGACGAGCAAAGCCCACGTTTTTACCAAACATAGACTCCGATGACAAAATATTAAACTGTGTCGCACATCTATTCTACCACAAAAAATGCGATTTGTAAAGGGATTTGCCTAAAAAACTTTGATCGCTGTGCGTTGGTAACAAAAGAAGAAAGCAAAACAAAAAAATCTACCTGTCATTCTGAGCATAGGTAATGTTTCTTTTTCCTTGACAACCCTTTCGATTTGTGATACAATAAAACCGATGACTTGGCGCGATTGGAAAAATCAAATTCTCGCGCGCAAAAGGAGACTTTTATGAAACGGAAAACAAACGGATTTCATCACCTCGCGCTCAAATGCGTAGACGAAAAACATTTTGATGATACGGTGCATTTTTACCGTGACCTGTTGGGTATGGAAACGGTTCGCACGTGGTACGATGCAAAAAACCGCCCCTGCACAATGCTCGACACCGGCTCGGGAGTGCTCGAAATCTTCTCTACCGGAGGGTCTCTTTTGCATGGCGCATATAACGGTGTCAGCGGCGCGCTCAATCACATCGCATTCGCGGTGGAGGATGTGGACGACTGCATCGAGACCGTCCGCGCCGCAGGCTATCTTGTTACCGTAGAACCGAAGGACATTTGTATCCCGTCCAATCCCCCCTACCCCGCTCGCATCGGCTTTTGCATCGGTCCCGTAGGCGAGGAGATTGAATTCTTCCAAGAAAAATAAAAACAAAACAGACAAAATAGAAAGGCACATCTATGCGTATTCTTGCCCTTGGCGACGTTGTAGGAAAGGTCGCCATTGAATATCTTGCGGACAAGCTTTGGGCGTTCCGCTCGAAAGAAAAAATTGATTTTTGCGTTGCAAACGGAGAGAACGCCACCGAAATTCGCGGCATTTCTGCCGCCGATGCCGAGGCACTCCTCGGGACGGGCGTTGACCTGATTACGCTTGGCAACCACGCCTTTGGCATGAAGGATATTTATTCCTATCTCGATGCCAACGAGCATTGCATCATTCGCCCCGCAAACTATCCCACCGACGCGCCCGGCGTGGGCTACACCGTCTGTGATGTGAACGGTTGGAGAGTGCTTTGCATCAACGTCAGCGGCAGAGTTTATCTCGATCCGCTCGCCTCTCCCTTTGATACGGTCGACCGCATCCTCGAGAGAGAGAACGGTCGTTATGATGTCGCCCTGCTCGACATTCACGCCGAAGCCACCAGCGAAAAGCTGGCTCTCGGTCGTTATTTCGACGGACGGATTCAAGTTCTGTTCGGCACGCACACGCACGTTCCCACCGCCGACGAGCAGATCCTGCCCCGCGGCTCGGGCTATATCACCGACCTCGGTATGTGCGGCCCCACGGACGGCATTCTCGGCACCGATGCCGATGCTGTCATTCACCGCTTCCGCACCCTGATGCCCACACGCTTCTCTGTCGCTGTCGGTAACGTGAAGGCACAAGGCGTCATTTTTGACGTTGACGAGGGCGCCGGGAAGGTGCGGAGCGTTAAGAGAATTGTGTTTTGATAAGATTGCGGTTTTGTGGGGGAACTTTTTGAAAAAAGTTCCCCCATACCCCCTCAAAAACTTTCGCACAAAGGGTATATAAATAGATTTTTTAGTTTTCTAACAGACAGTCGGCGCGAGCGCAACGCTCGCTTTTGCTGTCGCTAACGGTCAGGCACCTCCAAGACCCTGCCCGTTAAGAGAGTTGTTTGGTATTGGCTAACGACAAAAAGCAAACAAAACCTTACCGCCACCCGTGATATGTGAGGTATAAAATCCGTCTATTATGGTGCGGTTGGTTTTACCCATCAACCGATTATCTTCTTGCAAAAAAAGGACTTAAAATGATAAAAAAGATTTTAATATTATACTACGTTTTCGGAGCAATATTCCTTCTGGGTATTGCGCTTTCTTTCATCAGTATGTGGTTACACCCTCGAAACAGCGAAGATATGAATTACGAAGAGCTTCAACCCGAGCTGTTTACTCACGAGGATATTTC
>SVQS01000159.1 GCA_015065205.1 Oscillospiraceae bacterium | reverse complement strand
TGCCTTGAATGGCTGCTACCTTAACGGTAACTCGGTCCTCGTCTTTTTTATTCATCATTCCATATCCCAAAAGAATATTTGAACACAGAATAACGACGGCAAGAGCAACACAAAAAACAGCCTGTATCCTCGTGCGATAATGAATAATGGCATAAGCCAGCAGACCGTTGACTATCAAAATCAAAAAACTGACAAAATAAGAACCAAACAGCGATGCCGACTGCAACACGGGCAAATACTCGCTTTGTCCTATGCAAAGTCTCCCCCACGGAACGCCTGTCCAACCAAGCGTGCTCGACCATTCAAATATGATCCACAGAGCCGAGAGAACAAATGGTCGCAGAATGGGAGTCCTATTAAGAGCGGCGCCTCGTTGTAACAGTTTAAAGACAAGGAAAATCAAACCACCGGGAATTGCCTGCAAAACAGAAAGCCCAACCCAACCGGCAATCACAACGACCACCGAGGATGCGTTATCCATTCCTATAAAATCAAGCGGATAAAGGCTTAAAAACCAATGGTAAACGATAAAATAGTAAATAAATACGGTTAAAAATCCGCCCCAGTAGGTATGCCACAGACTTCTCTGTTCATCGGCACAATAGATAAACGCTCCTAAAAAGAGCGGGATGAGCGTAATCCACTCCAAAAAACCGATTTGCGGAAAAATTAGCGTCAAGGCTGTGAGTGCTACGCTTATGAGCATTGCGGGCAATGCTGTTTTTTTATATCGCTCGTACATACAGCCTCCTTAATCAAAATCCTTGATAAACCAAACATCATCCTCATGAATGGAGAATGTCTTTCCTTCCAAATATTTCAATGCCCCATCCCGTTCAACCTGTTTAAATGTCAAGCGATAGGCGTAGAGTGCTTGGAATTTATATCCCTTTGCGCGATCCTCTTTGTTAACACCGTATTTGCCATCCCCCAAAAGCGGATGACCGATGTGAGAGAGATGCGCACGGATTTGATGGGTTCTGCCCGTAACGAGCTCAACCTCAAGCAGTGCTACGTCCTTGCGGGATTTTAGAATATGATACTTAGTAATGATCTCCTTATACCCCGTTCGCGGTGTATCAATGACATCCACCGTATTGTCAGCGCTGTTCTTTTTGAGATAACCCGTAAGAGTTGCCGATTGCTTTTTGGGAACGCCGTGAACGGCACAGACATAACATTTGCGAAGCTCATCGTTGCGAATTTTCTCATTCATCTCGCGTAAGGCCTCTGCATTTTTGGCGGCAATCACAATACCACCTGTGTTGCGGTCGATACGATTACAAAGTGCAGGAGCAAAGGACTGCTCATTTTCGGGATCATATTCCCCTTTTTGTGCCAAATATGCCTTGACGTGCATAATGAGTGTGTTCTCGGCGGCTGCGGTATCCTCGTGTACAAGTACACCGGGACGTTTGTTAAGAAGCAGAATATTCTCATCCTCATAAACAATGTCCAACTTGGGAACAATGCGCCAAAGCGCACCGCGGTCTGCCTCGGGCGACTCAAAAAATTCGTCTCTGATAAAGAGGTGAATCTCATCTCCCTCACAAAGCATATATTTTTGCTCTGTTCGCGCGCGGTTGACCTTTATTTTTTTGGTGCGAATATATTTGTACATCAACGACATCGGCAAACCTTTTACAGCTTTTGATAAAAACTTATCTAAACGCTGACCTGCATCGTTGCGCCCAACAACCAAAATCCTCATTTGTACACAATGTGGGGAGCTTATTCAGCTCCCCGACACTCCTTTTTAGTTTGATTACAGCGTGCCGAAAATACGGTCGCCTGCGTCACCCAAGCCGGGAACGATATATGCGTGCTCATTGAGACACTCGTCAAGAGCAGCCGTATAAATATTGACATCGGGATGCTTGCTTTGTACAGCACGTATGCCCTCAGGAGCGGCCACCAGACACATAAAGCGGATCTGCTTGCAACCGCGTGCCTTGAGCATAGAAAGTGCATCTACGGCAGAACCACCTGTTGCCAACATGGGGTCAACGAGAATAACAATGCGCTCATCAATGTCGGGCGGCAGTTTGCAATAATATTCTACAGGCAGATGCGTCTCAGGATCACGATAAAGACCGATGTGACCTACCTTTGCCACAGGAATAAGACGTTGCAAGCCATCTACCATTCCAAGACCTGCACGCAAAATGGGTACGATAGCCAGCTTTTTACCGGATATCATTTTCGCCTTCATTTTGGTAATGGGAGTTTCGATGGTAACGTATTCGGTGGGAAGATCTCGCGTAAGCTCATAGCCCATCAGCATTGCGATCTCATCAAGCAACTCTCTAAAATCCTTAGAACCTGTTTTTTTGTTTCTCATAATAGAAAGTTTATGGGTAATAAGCGGATGATCCATAACAAACAATTCACTCATTTTTCTGCCTCCTTTGCAGGAACATTGTATTTAATCTCATTATACAACTCTTTTAATCATTTTTCAAGTCAAAAATGCAAATTCAGTGTAACTTTTTGCGTTTTTTTATTTACTTTTTGCAAAATTCGTGCTAAAATAGTAATACAACAAATACAAGGAGCCTTTATGTCACGTTTAGAGCGAACTGTCGGCATTTACACCCTTGGGTGTAAGGTCAATCAATATGAATCGGAAGCAATCGCCGAGGGACTTGCATCCCGCGGTTTTTTGGTCGTTCCATTTTCGCAAATTTGTGATGCCTACATTATTAATACTTGCACTGTTACTGCGGAATCCGATCGCAAGGCACGCCAGCTTATTCGACGTGCAATCAAGAATAACCCTCTCGCCTATATCATTGTTACAGGATGTATGGCAGAAGTTTTCTCGGATAAACTTTCTAAAATAGAAGGAATCGACTATATTTGCGGAAACGGTAACAAATTGCAAGTAATCAATGCTCTTGAAGATTTGTTTGAGCAAGGACAAAAAAATGCTTTTCCAAAGATCTCACTTTCCCCTCTCGACGAATTTGAAGCGATGCAAATCACGCACTTTGATCGCACACGTGCCTATGTTAAAATTGAGGATGGTTGCGAAAACCGTTGCACCTACTGTATCATTCCCGAGGCACGCGGGAAGGTACGCTCCAAAGACTCCGAGGATGTTTTGTGTGAGGTTCGTGCGCTGACTGCGGGCGGATGCCGTGAAATTGTGCTCACAGGCATTGAAACCGCTTCTTACGGTCGTGATTTTAATAATGGCTACCGTTTGGCTGACCTGCTTGAAGAGGTAGACGCCATTCCAAACATTGGCCGTATACGTCTTGGCTCGCTTGACCCCTCTTTGATGAAAAACGATTTTGTAAATCGCATTGCAAAGCTCAAGTCTTTAACACCGCATTTTCATCTTTCGATGCAAAGCGGCTCGGATAAAATTCTTGCCTTAATGAAACGCAAGTACAATAGCAAAATAGCACTTGAGGGAATGGAACGCCTGCGTGCAGCGATCCCCGGCGTTCAGTTTACCACCGATATGATCGTCGGTTTCCCGGGGGAGACAGAAGAAGATTTTGCTCTGACAGTCGATTTTGCAAAAAAAGCAAAATTTTTGATGATTCACGTCTTTCCCTATTCCGAGCGCCGCGGAACAGTTGCCGCTACGCTCCCACAGAGAGTTCCTGAAGAAATTCGACATCGACGCGTTCGCGAATTGAGCGAAGTGCAGGCAAAAATACAAAAGGAAGTCCTTGACTCTTACACCAACACAACCGTTGAAGTTTTATTTGAAACTTACGCCAATGGTATTATGATAGGTCATACCGATGCCTTTGTGGAAGTTGCTTGCCCTGTTTCCCATTCTTTACAAGCACAGCTCCACACCGTTTACATAACGGGCAACGACGGCAAAAAGTGCATAGGCACGCTCTGTCCGCACGCACACAAATGAGGATTTTGAAAAAAACATGCCTTTCATGGCAAAAAAGATAAAAAAATTATAAAAAAATCCAAAAAAACTCTTGCTTTTTTGAAAAAAGTATGTTATAATAGTTGTCGTTTGAAGTATGGAATCAGCTATGCCGTTCATTTTTCGGCATGAGCAAGTCTTAAGGAGGTCGCTAAAATGGCAAAATGTTGTATCTGCAGTAAGGGCGTTGTGTTTGGTCAGAACGTTTCTCACTCCCATCGTAAAACCAACAGAACTTGGAAGCCCAACATCCGCAAGGTAAAGTTGGAAGG
>SVQS01000158.1 GCA_015065205.1 Oscillospiraceae bacterium | reverse complement strand
AACCTCGGGAGTCGTGACCTCGGGAGTCGTGACCTCGGGAGTGGTAACCTCGGGAGTGGTAACCTCGGGAGTGGTAACCTCGGGAGTCGTGACCTCGGGAGTGGTGACCTCGGGAGTGGTAACCTCAGGAGTGGTAACCTCGGGAGTGGTGACCTCGGAAGTGGTGACCTCGGAAGTGGTGACCTCGGGAGTCGTTTCCTCGGAAGTGGTGGCAGTATCGCCTGGTTCCGGTGTAGTAATGTCCCCAGTTGTGGATATGTCTGTGTCGGTCTGTTCAAGAGGCATAAAATTCACCGATACATTGCACGAACCAAAGGCAAAAATGCATATCATCATTAAAAGAATGCACAAAATCCTTTTCATTTCTCTTCTCCTTTGATAGACAAAATAAACTCTTGCGAACATTATAACACATTGCATCTTGTTTTGCAAGATATTACCACTAAAAAGGCGCAAAATTATCATCCTCTACCCCAAAACCGATTTATTAGACCGGAATTATGAATTTTATGTTAAAACGCTTGACATTTAACTATAAATGTGGATAATAGATATGTTATAAACCTTTTTTCGACGGGTTCCGACAATTCATACGCAAATCAAATTTGAGGCAAGGAGAATGGCGATGACATTCTACGAAACAGTAAAAACGCAGTTTAAAAACATAAAAAATTCTGCGGCTATTCAAAAAATCAACCAAATAATTTATTCTCCTTGGGGGATAGGAAGCTTGGGCCTACTTACTTTTCTTGCTTTTGCCTTCTCTCTTGAGGTCGCATTCTATACCGTCGTTGTGCTGTACACGATATACGTTGGCCTTTTTGCCGATGACCTCTCACCGATTATGCCGCTGTTTGTTTTGTGCTACGTTACTCCCTCTATCGGCAATAATCCCGGTATGAGTGACCAAGGGCTTTTTTACGGTGCATCGGGAATCTACCTTGTGTGCATCGTATCTATTGCGGTGTTGACTCTTCTCTTCAGAATTGCATTGGATAAGGACTTCGGTCTGCGCCGTCTGTTTACAACAAAGCGAACACTCCTTTGGGGAATGCTTGGTTTAGGAATTGCGTATCTTCTTTCCGGAATTACACACGAAAAATACCTTGAAAATGCCACCAGAAATCTTTTGTTTGCATTTATTCAGTTTGCATCTATCTTTTTGCTCTACTTTATTTTGTCTGCCACGGTAAAATGGGATCGATTCAACCTCGATTACTTTGCTTGGACAGGTTTGATCATAGGTTTTGTGGTCTCTGCCGAGATTATCTGCATCTACATTACCAATAATGTTATTATAGACGGTTCTATTTTCCGTAGCAACATTTACTCTGGCTGGGGCTGCTATAACAATATTGGTGCTCTTATCAGCATGTCTATTCCCTTTGCGTTCTATTTTGCCGCGCACAAAAAACGAAGCTCAGTTTTCCTCGTCATCGGCTATCTCCTTCTCATAATGGTGATACTCAGCGGCTCTCGTGGCTCTATGGTCGGCGCGGTATTTGCTTTTGTCGCTTCTCTTGTTTACACCTTTATCAAGTGCAACAACAAAAAAGAGTTCCGCGTGGCTACGCTTGCTCTGCTTGGTGTTGTTACAGTTAGTGTATTGATATTTCACAAACAAATGGCCTCGATTTTCAGCTATGTACCGGGAATTGGTCATGTCGATGAGAACGGTTCATTGGTTGTAAATGACTCCGGTCGTTTTAATATTTATGAAAATGGTTGGAAAGTCTTTTTGCGCAATCCTATTTTCGGTCAAAGCTTCTACCCCATTGAATTTGATCTCTACTCTTTTGCCAGTTCGGCACAGTTCAACTCGTTCTTCCCACCTCGTTGGCATAATACGGTGATCCAACTGCTTGCATCCTGCGGTATTGTTGGTATGCTTGCATACGGTTATCACAGATTTGATACCATTAGACTCTATATCAAAAAGCGTTCACTCACCAACACGTATGTCGCGTTCTGCATTATCACGCTTCTTCTTATGAGCCTTTTGGATTGCCACTTCTTTAATGTGGGACCGGTTCTCTTCTATTCCATCGCTCTTGCGGTTATGGAATTCGGTCAAGAAAAAGCCATCGAGGCTCCCCAAAATACTCAAAAATAATTCAGCAAAAAGCTCCCCTGCAAAACAATTTGCAAGGGAGCTTTCTTTTTATATGCTCTTTAGGATTCTTTATTTTCTTCTGCAATCGCTACCGTTTCATCGGTAATCGTAGCCATTGCTTCTTCCATAGACATTCCGTTGGAAACTGCAGCCTTACGTGCTGCGTTGACCGCTTGAATGGTCTTGACCTTTTGTCCGTCAAGAGCATAACCCTTCATTGCAATAAGGGTAAGCGCCCAAGCAAGCATAGGAATGAGGCAGAACAGAACAATGACTACCCAATTCATACCGTCGGCATAAGGGGTAACCTTTGTGGGCAAATCGTGGATGCCGATGCACATCAGTGCAACCGACACGACTGCTGCCGCAAGAGAGGATACAAGCTTATCGACCAGCGAGAACAGCGTTCCCATAATACCGGGAATGAACTTGCCGGAGCGGTAAGTTTCGTAGTCAGCACAGTCGGCAACCATCGGGATAGGCATATCCGCGGTGGAATAGTATGCACCGTATCCGACGCCAAAGAAAAGAATAAACAAAATGGTATACAGGTTAATGGTGATTTTGAAATCGGAGTCAAAGAGTGTTCCCTCAAAAAGGCTGAGATTCCATGCAGGATGGCCTTGCTTCCAAAGAAGTAACAGCACGAATACACCAACATAGCATGCAAGTGCAATCTTGACGTATTTCATAAGAGATGCCTTTTGTCCGTGCTTTTGTGACGTGCGAACGGTAAAGAGGAAGAAAGGAGCACTGAAAACGTATCCGAGTGCCATAAATACCATGTTGAAGGTGTCGTAGTTGCCCATCATACAGCCGTAAAGCATAATCAAAACGGTCATATTTTGTGCAATAGCAAGAGCGAGCTTGCATCCGCCACCCGCCACCATCAAGCGTTGGAGAGGCTTGTTTGCCTTAACGATGGATATGTATTCGGAAATCTTAATTGCTTCTTGCTGACCGCCAATACCAAAATACTTTTCGTTATCCTTTTCGGCAATACCGATAATTGCAAGGATCGTCAAAATGATAGAAATAACAATGCCGATAGGCGTCATAATAGCGTACCATTTTGCATTGTAGTCCCCTGCAAAGGAATCCCATGCCATTACCATACCAACCACCTGCATAATACCCATACCGGCGAGCGAGCCGATGGTGTTGAACACGGTAAAGAGGGGGCGTTGCTTGGGATCGTTGGTGAGCACCGCTTGTGCACTTCTCGTAACCGAGGTTTGGAGTGTGTAGCCAATTACCCATACTGCATAAAGCAGAATAAACAACACATAGCGCAGCCACATTACAGATTCGGGAACAAGAGGAGTCACAACGTATAAAAGAAACACGCTGATAGCCATAATCGCGTTACCGATAACCATAAAGGGGCGGAATTTGCCAAAGCGCGTGTTGGTCTTATCCATCAAGGCACCGATAATCGGGTCGGTGATAGCGTCAAACACACGCATTCCCGTGACCATAAAGGATGCAAAAAGCATTGCAAGGCCGAGAACTGCATTGCCGAAGTTGGCGATGTAAGAAAGAATCAATACAAAGTAGACGTTTGTTGCGCCATTGTTCATGGGGAACAAGGCTAATTGATAAAATTTGGCACGGTTGATGCCGTTTGTTTCACTCATAGCATTTTCTCCTTTTGCCGATCACGTCCAGTTACCGCCGCCGGCAATTTTCTTACCTAACTTGTATAGAGGGTTGGGAATTTTTGCGTGACGAATAGTAGTTTGGTCAGTTTGCTCTCCCGCAACAGCCTTAAGTTGGAGCTCTCCTTTGAGCGGGATGCGGAAACGAAATACCTTATTCCCTTTTTGCGTTGCAAATTTTTCGCCGTTGAGATACAATGTTACCTCGGGACAATTGGAATACACCGTTACGGTCGTTTTCCTTTCGGCACGGTCAACGTAGCGTCTGCCTGCAATGTAAACGAAGGGCTCTTTGCTCCACCATGCTTTGTAAACGTAGAAGCTATCCTTTTTCGTCTTTCTGTCAAAGGTAACAAGTCCCTTGTGGTTCATACCGGGTTCCCCGCCCTGATTTCTCGCATCGGCAGCAAAATCAAACATATTCCAAAGGTGCGTTGCCCACAT
>SVQS01000157.1 GCA_015065205.1 Oscillospiraceae bacterium | reverse complement strand
CCTTTTCGGGAATTGTAGTCACAAATTCGTTTATGGTAAACGAAGTCAATTTGGTATTGTTTGCAAGAGCAGAGGGAGCGATAGACGTTACAGGCTTTTCGCGGTAATAATTTTCCATTACTACGTCCCCTGAAGCGCTTCCTACGCCTATTAGTTGATATTCCGTGTTGTTAATTAATCGGTAGGTAAGACCGGTTTCGGGCTTGCGTTCAACTTTACGAGTAACTGTAACGGAGTCGCGAGTGGCTACTCCGTCTCCAAGCGCTTTTACTTGAATTGTATATACACCGGGTTCTAAATCAACAAGTGAGTAGGAATTTGCTTTTGTAATCTTTTCCGTGTCACCTATTTTGACGCTATATCCTAATGCTTCAGGGACTTTATCCCAGCTTATCGTTAACGTTGTGGCGTCTAAGACGATTTCACCGGGAGAATCTAACCTTGCTTCACACGCAGTCATCATCACTAGCGAAAACGCGCAAAGAAGCATAGCACATAACAATAAACGTGTTTTTTTCATTATGTCCTCCTTGGACTATGAGGAGTTTTGAATTGCCTTTGCTTGGGGACCCTCGGGCAAGTTATCTTGCCCGAGGGAGGCTTTTCCCCTTTTTACTTTTTCATTTTTTAAGTTCTTTTCTTTCGCGCGCGTCACGAATGATTTCGTGGGGCCACTTGAATTTGAACTTGCGTACAGCAACGTCCAAAAGGAATACTACAAGAGCAGTAATGATCAATGCAATACGGGGGTCGATAACTTTGTGCAAATATTTAACTGCGTTTTCGAATACCTCGTAAGGTTCTGTTAGAACCACACCTTCGCCCGCTTCCGAAATATCGGCAAGCTTTTGGGCATAGGTTGTTGTATCGGTTAAAATGTTGTATTCAGCAGAGTAAGAGAAAGCCTTATAGATGCTGTATTGTGCTAAAAGATTACCTTCACTATCCTGGCGCATAACGCATATCTCGTAAACACCGGGCATTTTGATTTCAATATCTACCTTGCCGAATTCCTCACCTGCGGAGGGATAGAATACTTGGGTAGGTATGTCTGAATTGAAGCGTGAGATAACCTCAACGGATACTGTATCTGTTGGATCAGCATCGGCAAATATATTCAACTCAGATCGATAATTGTGTTCTTTGAGAGCGAGGCGAATAGAAGGGATTTGAATGTTTTCAAGGGGGTAAAGTGCCTCGACCATATTCGTTACCAGCTCCTGACCGACTTCACTTTCGATAAATTCAGAGGACCATGTACCGTTTAGGTCACAAAGGAAACTACCAACCGAGCCCTTACCGTATTTCCACTGTGCATATATTGGAACGAATTCACCACCAAGAATCTCGGTTGCGTCCGCCTTGAGCTTGGTTCCATAGAAACCGTCAAGGTGGGGTATAGTGGTCGCATCAATACCATTGACTACGCTAGAGTGATTTTTGATGGCAGGAACAAATGTTTCGTAGTTAACGTCAGTAATTGCAGGAAGATCCAAATCCTTACGCATTTCTGTTCCGGCATCTCCTAATCCCTTAACGTTATGGAAATGATCTGCCGGCATACCTGCATAATACTGAAGCGCAAATTCCATTTGCTTCTGGTATTCGTCGGCTTCGATACCGACAATAGACATTGTAATGCCTCTGTCAGCATTCTTTTTCATAGCTGCTCCGTAGTCTTCCTCGTCGTCTTGAGGTTGACCGTCGGTTACAAGAATGATATGGCGTCTTTCTACGGCAGTAAGTGCTGCAAGTGCATCACCCGCATCGTTAATAGCGTGTGTGAATTTTGTATTACCACCAGTTTTGGGAAGATTATTGATAGCACTGATAATCTTGTCGCGTTCAACGCGGCGGGTAATTTCAAGTGATTGTGCAGATTGATCTGCAAACGTCATAACACCAACCCAGTCACGTTCGGTTAAAGCCTCCAAGCAAGAAAGAGCGCCTTGTTGAGCGGCATAGAGCTTGGTTGTTTCATAGGGAACATTGGGACTGTACATGGAACCCGAGGTGTCGATAATAATTACAACGGCAACGGGGGGCGTGTACTCTATAATTTCTACGGGAAGCAGTTCTTGATATAGTGAGTTGCCCATATCTGCTTCCGTAAAGGCGTTTGCTTCAAACAGATCATCATTGGGGTTGCCGTCATCTTTATTACCACATATGGTAAACAATCCACCGCCTATATCCTTAACGTAACGGAACAAGAGCTGGTCAAAGCCATCAGGCAAGTCAGCATTTGCTACGTTAACCATAATGATTTCGTCGTATTTGCGAAGATCATTCAGTGTTTTAGGCATTTTGTCGGTATCGTAAGAGTTAACAACCGTGATTTTTTTGCCGTTAAGAATATTGCACAGGCTTTCCGATTCTCCCGCAATGCTTTCAATGATCAAAAGCTTGTCAAAGACCTCAATATAAAGGTGAGAGTTGTACACGTTGTTTTTCACGTTTAGGTCATCAACGCTCTCTACTTCAAACGTGAGCTTGTGAAGACCGGGGATAGGAAGAACTGCCTCCATAACAATTTGTTGCGTACCGCGTACCAAGCGAACCTCTAACGATTCACCAATTTGGGTAGCATCGTCAAACATAGAAAGCTTAGCAATACCTTCAAAGGTGCTCTCTATATCAAGTGTGATCTCAAAGGTTTCACCGTGACGAATTGTTGTGTCGGGGTAGTGTACAGCAAGAATTTGAATGTCATTTGATTTTTCGTCGGGGAAATGGACGGTGTCCAGTTTAATGCCGGTTGAAGCAAGTGAGCGTATTACGGCATTTGCATTACCGTCGGTTTCCACACCGTCGGAGAGAATAACGATTCGTGCGGATTCAGGCTTTGTAAAAAGACTTGCAGCATATTTGAGAGCTGCTTCAAAATCTGTTCCCGATGTATCGGGACTGGGAGAACGCAAATATTCTTGGTATACTGCGTTTGCGTTGGTATTCAAAGCAGCCGCATATACCTGATCATATCCAAACGTAACAACGCCTACTTTGAAGCTTGACTTTGTGTTTCTTAATACTTCAGCCACAAATTCATCCTTTAAGCTGTCAGACTTCTCGTTTGAATCAGACTTATCCACAAGCAGAATAACCTCGTGTTCTTTGTTGGGTAAATCATATTGGAAGGTGATGCCCGCGAGAACGAGAATACCAAGTGCAAGGGCAGTGCAGTGCAAAACGACCGATGTAATACGGTTTCTTGTACGACGGTACTTTTTGGGGCTTCGGAAATAGGGGAGGACGCCGAAGAATAATGCGGGAATTAAAAGGAGCAAAAGCCAGGGCCGTTCAAAAGCGATTTTAAAATTTAACATAGGCCTACTTCTCCTTAACTATCACGTGATTTTAGCCACCATTCACAGAACAGCAGGGTTACGAGGGCGATTGCAAAATAGATTACCAAGTCCAAATCAATATTCTCCTCAATGGTTGGGAAGAAGGGATTTGTTAAGGTGTCTACCTGGCGTGTAATGTCAGACTGCTCTTCGGGAATGACAACGGAAAAGTTCTCTACAATTTTGTTACCGGAAATAGGCGTTTGTGTAACCGTATAGCTACCGGGGACATCTACGTAAATTTCAGCGGGAGTGGTTTTGAACTCAAGGGTTTCTTCAAATGCGGGACCGGCTACAGTTAGCAGTTCGCTTCTGGAGTTCAATACAACCTTATCGTACAAATTGTAGACGTTCTTATCAAAGGTTGTGGGGATAAAGTAGTTTAACGTGTTTATCATGAATGTTGGGTATTCGGGAATAATGGGGAAGTTGGAATAATGAAAATTAAATGTCAATATCAAAACCTTGGAATCCGGCTCGTTCTTCGCTAATGCAACAGCTTCACCGTTTGCATACAACAGCGGGGTATAAGAGCCTTCATAATTTGAAATGGTTTTATATCTTGTGGAGCGAATATTGGAAGCGTTGACGTACTCCAATATAGGATGGCTTTCGCCGGCGGTGAAGGCTGTACCGTCACCGGCAAGGTTTTTTTGTGAACCCAGTGTGATTCCCATAGATTCCGGAACTTTGTCAGGGTAAAGCAGTATTACAAGACCGTCCGTAGGCAATTCGTCCGGGATGTGATGCTCAAATATGTAAATATCATATCCTTCAAACTCAATTTCGTTTTCCTTGCCGGTACCGTTCAAAATAGCGTCCGAGGAATCCTTGATGGTTTTGATGTCAATATCCCAGTCGTCGCGCAGCTGGTCTTGAAGGTCAA
>SVQS01000156.1 GCA_015065205.1 Oscillospiraceae bacterium | reverse complement strand
AAAACGCGCATTGTGCGCGCTTATGCAAAAAAGATCGTGCTTGGCATTTCGGGGGGGCTTGACTCCACCTTGGCACTGCTCACGATGGTTCGCGCGATGGACTCCCTCGGGCGTCCGCGCACCGACATTGTGGCAGTTACAATGCCCTGCTTTGGCACGACCGCGAGAACCAAAAGCAATGCGACCGTTCTTTGCGAGGAGCTTGGTGTCACCTTCCGTTGCGTTGACATTTTTGATGCTGTTAACGTTCATTTTCGCGATATTGGACACGATTCCACAGTTCGAGACGTCACTTATGAGAACGCGCAAGCGCGCGAGCGCACGCAGGTGCTGATGGACATTGCCAACGAGTGTGGCGGTATGGTCATCGGTACGGGTGACCTCTCCGAGCTTGCTCTCGGTTGGGCAACCTACAACGGCGACCATATGTCGATGTATGGAGTGAATGCATCTATCCCTAAGACGCTGATCGGTCACGTTGTAAGACATTGTGCAAATGAGGCAAAGGAAAACGGACAAGAAAAGGTTGCGGCGGCACTCTTTGATATTCTCGACACGCCCGTCTCGCCCGAATTGCTCCCGGCGGATGCCGACGGCAAGATTGCGCAAAAGACCGAGGATCTGGTTGGCCCTTACGAATTGCACGATTTTTATCTGTATTATTTCATTCGTTACGGATTCTCCCCCCTCAAGCTTTATCGCATGGCAGAGAGTGCTTGGGGCGAAAAATACAGCGATGAAGTACTGAAAAAGTGGTTGCAAGTATTCTTCAAGCGTTTCTTTGCACAGCAATTCAAGCGTTCTTGTTTGCCTGACGGTCCTCAGGTTGGAGAGATCTCACTCTCGCCCAGGGGCGGCTGGCAAATGCCATCCGATGCCGCAAGTGCTTTGTGGCTTGGCGAGATTGAAAAGCTGTAATTCAAAAGTTGTTTTGATGAAACTCTAAAACGTTTAAAGATACATTTCAAAATAACGGAGGCAAAAAATGACACCTATGCTGATAGGCATTGCGGGAGGCACAGGCTCGGGAAAATCCACTTTTGCCGATGGACTGAAAAAGCTTTTCCCCAATGATATAACCATCATTTCTTATGATAATTATTACAAGCCGCAGGATCACCTCTCTATGGAGGAGCGCGTAAAGACAAATTACGACTGTCCCGACGCGCTTGATACAGATCTTCTCGTAAAGCATTTGCGCGAGCTGCTCACGGGCAAGTGTGCGGATATACCCAATTATGATTTTTGTATTCATACCCGTAAGAACGAGATCACACGCGTGTGTCCCACACCTGTCATTATCATTGACGGCATCCTTACCTTTCACGACGAGCGGCTTCGCGAACTTTTTGACATCAAGATCTTTGCGGATGCCGATGCTGATGAACGAATTTTGCGCCGTCTCCGTCGCGACGTAACCGAGCGTGGCAGAGATATTGACGGCGTGATCAATCAGTACGTAGATACCGTTAAAATCATGCACGGCATTTATGTTGAACCTACCAAAAAATACGCCGATATCATCATCAACGGCGGCAGAAACAAGACCGCTCTTGACGTGGTAGCGGCAAGAATACAGAAAAAGCTCTCGCAAGAGGAGTAAAAAAAGAGAACGTTTCGGAAAAATCCGAGACGTTCTCTTTTTTTGTTTATTTATCCCAAAGGACGATTTCTTTCTTTTCCAGAGTTGCCTTCATATCAATGATACGCTGGTTGGACGATCCGCGGAAGCGCAAGGAAATATCCTTGAGCGCTTTTACGTATCTGCCGTCTACCAAAACGTCGATGAGGGAAAGCATCTCGTCGGTCACGTCGCATCGGGGGTAGCTTCCCTCTTTCCATAATTCTTCGTCAAGGGTAAAGCCCGTAAAGCACCAAACGTCTTTGTCGGGACATTCCTCTCGGAAGCGGTGCAGAAAGGAAACAAGGGCGGGCTGGTTCTTTGGCTCAAACGGCTCACCGCCAAGCAACGTCAAACCGTTGATATAATAGGGCTTGCAGGATGCGATGATCTCATCCTCGACCTCTTTTGTGAAAGGTTGACCGTATCCAAAATCCCATGTTTGGGGCTGAAAGCACTCCTCACAATGATTTGTGCACCCCGATACAAAGAGGACTGTGCGTACCCCTTCCCCATTTGCAATGTCATTTTTTTTCAGTTCACAGTAGTTCATAGCTTACAGATGCAGTACGCGCTCCTTGATCTCTTGCGTTCTGCCCTGGTTCCAATACTGCGTACCAATGTAGCCGCAGGTACGGCGGGCTACGTTCATTTTGCTTTGGTCGGTGTTGCCGCACTTGGGGCATTTCCAAATCAATTTGCCGTCTACTTCAACAATTTCAATCTCGCCATCCCATCCGCACTCTTGGCAGAAGTCGGACTTGGTGTTGAGCTCTGCATACATAATGTTATCGTAGATGAAGCGCATGACCTGCAGAACTGCCTCGAGGTTTTGTTGCATATTGGGAACCTCAACGTAGCTGATCGCGCCACCGGGAGAAAGCTGCTGGAACTGTGCCTCAAATGCAAGCTTGGAGAAAGCGTCGATCTCTTCGGTTACGTGAATGTGGTAGCTGTTGGTGATGTATCCCTTATCGTTGATGCCGGGAACAATGCCAAATCTCTTTTGGAGACACTTTGCAAACTTGTAGGTAGTGGATTCGAGGGGCGTTCCATAAAGGCTGAAGTCAATATTGTGCTTTGCCTTCCACTTTTTGCAAGCATCGTTGAGATACTGCATAACGCTGAGGGCAAAAGGAGTTGCGGCAGGATCGGTGTGGCTCTTGCCGGTCATATATTTAACACATTCGTAAAGACCTGCATAACCGAGCGAAATAGTGGAATATCCGCCATAGAGGAGCTTATCGATAGGCTCACCCTTCTTCAGTCTTGCAAGTGCGCCATATTGCCAGAGAATGGGAGCAACGTCGGAAAGCGTACCCTTGAGGCGTTCGTGACGGCAAAGAAGTGCGCGGTAGCAAAGATCGAGACGTTCGTCAAAAATTTTCCAGAATTTTTCAATGTTTCCGCCCGAGGAGAGTGCTACGTCGGGCAAATTAATGGTAACAACGCCTTGATTGAAGCGGCCGTAGTACTTGGGTTGGCCGTTTTCATCAACGTAAGGAGTCAGGAAGCTGCGGCAACCCATGCAGGTATAGCAGTGACCGTCTCCGTTTTTGTCAACTTTAAGCTCAAGCATTTTCTTTTCGGAAATGTAGTCCGGAACCATACGGCGCGCGGTGCATTTTGCCGAAAGCTTGGTAAGATAATAATAGGGGGAATCTTCGTGGATGTTTTGTTCTTCCAAAACATAGATAAGCTTGGGGAATGCGGGAGTCACATAAACGCCCTCTTCATTCTTAACGCCCTGATAGCGTTGGAGCAATGTTTCCTCAATAATAATTGCAAGATCTTTCTTTTCTTGTTCGTTTCTTGCCTCTCCAAGGTACATAAACACCGTAACAAAGGGTGCCTGACCGTTGGTGGTTAAAAGGGTTACGACCTGATACTGAATGGTTTGAACACCTTTGCTGATTTCTTCGCGCAAGCGTTTTTCAACAATTTTGGAAAGCTGTTCGTCATCAAGAGTTGTGCCGATAGATGCCATTTCTTCCTTTACAGCCTTTGTAATCTTTTCGCGGCTTACCTGTACAAAAGGTGCGAGATGTGTGAGCGAGATGCTCTGACCGCCATATTGATTACTTGCAACCTGCGCAATGATCTGTGTTGCGATGTTACACGCCGTGGAAAAGCTGTGAGGACGCTCGATCATCGTGCCCGAAATGACAGTTCCGTTTTGGAGCATATCCTCGAGGTTAACGAGATCACAGTTGTGCATGTGCTGTGCGTAGTAGTCGGTATCGTGGAAGTGGATAATGCCCTCTTCGTGAGCCTGAACGATATCCTCGGGCAACAAGAGTCGCGTGGTAATGTCGCGGCTGACCTCACCTGCCATATAGTCGCGCTGAACGCTGTTGACTGTGGGGTTTTTATTCGCATTTTCCTGCTTGGCTTCCTCATTGCAGCACTCAATCAGGCTCAAAATCTTTTCATCGGTGGTATTGGAGCGGCGAACCAGGGCTCTTGTGTAGCGGTAAGTAATATACTTTTTTGCTACCTCGTAAGCACCGTGTGCCATAATTTGAGATTCAACCAGATCCTGAATCTCCTCTACCTCGGGAGCGCGGTTCATGCGGATACAGCTGAGCTCCACCGCCTCGGCGATGCGCTTGATCTGCATGGGTGTCAATCGTGCGTCTTCTTCAACAGCTTCGTTTGCCTTCG
>SVQS01000155.1 GCA_015065205.1 Oscillospiraceae bacterium | reverse complement strand
CCGCAAACGCACAACAGGAAGCAAACGCTGTTCGCGTTGAGGCCGAAAAGAAGATTGCCGAGCAGGATGCAGAGCTGGCTGTTCAACAGGCTGATATGAAGGTCAAGTCCGAAACCAAGCGCGCAGAGGCAGACGCTGCATACTCCATTCAACAGGAAAATCAGCGTAAGACCATTGAAATTACCAAGGCTAATGCCGACATCGCCCGCAAGGAAAAAGAAGCAGAGCTTGCAGAAAAGGCGATTGCTCTTAAGGAAAGAGAGCTCGATGCCGAGATCCGCAAGCAGGCAGATGCTATGAAGTATCAAATGGAAAAGAAGGCAGAGGCCGAGCTTATCAAGCAACAGCGCGAAGCTGAGGCCGAAAAGTACCGCGCTATTCAAGCCGCAGAAGCAAGAAAAGCAGAGGCAGAAGCTCTCCGTTATGCAATGGAACAAGAAGCTGCCGGTATTCGCGCCAAGGGCTTGGCCGAGGCTGAAGCCATCGAAAAGAAGGCAGAGGCACAAAAGAAGATGGGTGAAGCATCCGTCCTCGAAATGTACCTGGCTGCTCTTCCCGAAGTGGTTAAGAATGCCGCTGCTCCTCTCTCTCAGACCGACCGCATCGTTATGTACGGTGACGGCAACTCCACCCGTCTTGTAAAGGACGTTATGAACAGCGCAAACCAAATTATGGAGGGCGTTAAGGAGTCTACCGGTCTTGACATTACCTCTCTCCTCTCCGGAGTTGTAGGCGGCAAAATCGTCTCCAACGCACAAAAGGAAAACGACACACAAGAATAATACTTCCGTCAATGGGGACACTGCCATACGCAGTGTCCCCCGACGGGATTTTGGAAAAGGATAGACTATGAGCGATAAAACAAAGCAAAACGAAAAAAAGATCCCCACACCGGAGCTGATTCGTCACGGCGAGGTCCGCAACGGCAGACTCATTCGTTATTACGGCAAAAAAAGCGAACTGGTTATTCCCGACGATATCACCGACATCGCAGAGGAGGCTTTTCGTGGGAACACACACGTCACACGCTTGGTGTTAGGTCGCCGCGTTTCCACCATTGGCCCGCGTGCCTTTTTGGGTTGCACCAACCTTTTGCAGGTGATCTTTCCCGCAGGACTGCGCCAAATCGGCAATCAGGCCTTTGAGGGCTGTCGTGCTATGACCGCATTGCTCCTGCCCCGCTCGGTCACCTCTCTTGGTGATGCTTGCTTTAAGGGCTGTAGCGCTCTGCGCCACGTGGTGCTCCCTGCATCCATCGAGCACATAGGTAGCTATGCCTTTTGCGATTGCGAAAGCTTGGAGGAATTGACTCTGCCCGAGGGCATTGCAACCTTGCACCGCTGCACGTTTTTCAACTGTCGCTCGCTCAAATCTATCAATATTCCCGAAAGCGTACGCACAATCGGTCGTTATATTTTTGCGCGTTGCACCGCTCTTCGAGAGGTCGATCTTGGCGATCAAATCGTTTACGTGGGCATTGGTGCATTCAGTGATTGCTATTCACTCTTACGCGTACACATGCCGAATGCGATTCGCGTTGTTAACGACTACACATTCTCCTGTTGCACAAACCTTGAGACGATTGACCTACCCGAGCACATCAATTATATCGGCAACGCCGCTTTCTGTCATTGCAAAAAGCTCAAATCTCTAACGCTTTCTTCCGATGTCAAGCGTATCGGTCACTCGGCGTTTATGGGTTGCACCTCTTTGCAAGAAATCACCGTTCCCGCCCAGGTTCAGGATATCGCCCCCTCCTGCTTTGCCTATTGCAGTGCATTGGAGACAGTAACCATTGAAGCACAACTGAAAGAATTGGAGGAGCATCTCTTTTCGCACTGCTTTGCTCTGCAACATATCCGCCTGCCCGAGACCTTGGAAAAAATTGAGGCCGAGGTCTTTGCAAAATGCACCTCCCTAACGGTAATAGAAGTTTCCCCCTTGCTCAAAATCATCGAAGAAAGAGCCTTTTGGGGATGCCTTGCACTCAATGAAATCAGCTTGCCTGCATCGCTTAAGGTTGTTGGCGTTGAAACGTTTAAAGATTGCCTTTCTTTGCAAACCGTTATCTTTGCCAACTCTCGTATCAAACTCAAGGCAGGCGTGTTTAACGGCTGTGACGCATTGGAAACGGTTGTTCTGCCTGACGGAACCTTTACCTTTGGCAAACGTAGCCTGAAATGGGGAATCCCCTCAAAAACGCGTCTTGTCACCCACAAAGAACTTGCCACCGCAACGGAATTGATGCAAAAGGTGCTCGAAACGCCTATCGTGGTGGTCGAAGAAACAGACAATCCCCCCGCCACAGAAGAAACCGAACCGACAGAAGAATAAAAAACACAAAGCCAACGGTTGCACATCCGTTGGCTTTTTACATCTATTGTAGTATGTGGTAACACCTTAATCTTTATTTTACCCTCTCACCCGCTTCGCGGGAGCTCTCCCAAAGGAAGAGCCTTATGAATTCTATGCCTCGCCCCTTGGGGAGAGGTGGCGTGCGTAGCATGACGGAGAGGGGATATAAAGATTTAGGTGTTACAAAGCAATAGGGATGACCATTGGTCGCCTGCTTTGATTTTTCAAAATCTGTTTCTTGCGGGGGCGACGTCCTCGACGACCCGCTCCTAACAAATTTAATCAAAACGAAATCGTTATTCTCTTTCTCTACATTTTTTCAATTTTTTTTGCAAAAAATATTGCAAAGAGGGGCACGTTGTGGTATAATAATGTGTCACGCTTATTTTGCGTTATTTCTGCATTGGTTTTATATCAATCCCCCAATTTATAGATAAAAGGAGTTGTTTTTTATGAGTCGTATGTTCGGCACTGTTTCGCGCGGAGTAAGAGCTCCCATCATCAGAAACGGCGACAACATTGTGGATATCGTTACCGAATCCGTCCTGGAAGCATCCCGCGTTGAGGGTGTTCCCTTCCGTGACAGAGACATCGTTGCTATGACCGAGGCCGTTGTGGCTCGCGCGCAAGGCAACTATGCAACCGTTGACGACATCGCCACAGACGTCAAAAACAAATTCGGCGGAGAGACCGTTGGTGTTATCTTCCCCATTCTCAGCCGCAACCGCTTTGCCATTTGCCTGCGCGGCATTGCAAAGGGTGCCAAAAAGGTCGTTTTGATGCTCTCCTACCCCTCTGACGAGGTAGGAAACCATCTGGTCAGCCTTGACGCTGTTGACGAAAAAGGCGTAAATCCCTATTGCGACGTACTCACGCTTGCACAGTACCGCGAGCTGTTTGGTTATGAGAAGCACACCTTTACCGGTGTGGACTACGTAGAATACTACGAAAGCCTCATCCGCGAATGCGGTGCCGAGGCGGAGATCATTTTTGCAAACAATGCAAAGGCGATCCTTCCCTACACAAAGAACGTGCTCTGCTGTGATATCCACACCCGTGCACGCACCAAGCGCATCCTCAAGGCGGCAGGCGCCGAGGTCGTTCTCGGTTTGGACGAGATCCTCAACGCCCCCGTAAACGGCTCGGGCTACAACGCTGACTACGGTCTCTTGGGCTCGAACAAGGCAACTGAGGATCAAGTCAAGCTCTTCCCCCGTGATTGCCAACCTGTTGTGGATGCTATTCAAGAAAAGCTCTTCCAAGCTACCGGCAAGCACGTTGAGGTAATGGTCTATGGCGATGGTGCATTCAAGGATCCCATCGGCAAGATTTGGGAGCTCGCCGACCCGGTCGTCTCGCCCGCTTATACCAAGGGACTTGAGGGAACGCCTAATGAGCTTAAGCTCAAATATTTGGCAGACAATGATTTCTCCGACCTCTCAGGCGACGCGCTCAAGGATGCCATCAAAGCAAAGATCCACGAAAAGGACGACAACCTCGTTGGTCAAATGATCTCCGAGGGCACGACTCCCCGCCGCCTGACCGACCTCATCGGCTCGCTCTGCGACCTCACCTCCGGCTCCGGCGACAAGGGCACGCCCATCATCTGGATTCAAGGTTATTTCGATAATTACACTGCTGAATAAAGTTTGTGAGTGATTGCGGGGGAACCTATTCCGAAGGAATTTTGTTCCCCCGCACCCCTTCCCAAAAACTTTCTAACAATAATATCTAAATAGAGTTGTTAGTACACGGATATACGGTCGATGCGAAGTAAAACTTCGCTTTTGCTACCACAAACGGTCAGGCACCTCCAAGACCCTGCCCGTTAAGAAAGTTGAATAGAATCAAAACCACCGGTTCAACCGGTGGTTTGCACAGCCCCTATAAGGGGCAAATACAGGCTTAACCCCTAAAAGGGGTACTGAAAGTTTGATACCGC
>SVQS01000154.1 GCA_015065205.1 Oscillospiraceae bacterium | reverse complement strand
AATCGCGCGTGAAATCTTCTCCAAACCTATTGACATTCCCCGCAAATTGTTGTAAAATGATAGATGTAAAAAAATGCTTTGGAGGAAACTCAAGTGAACGAAGTAGTAAAACAATTATCTTTGATCGGTATTGTTCCGGTCATCAAAATTGATAACGCAAAAGATGCCGCTCCCTTGGCAAAGGCACTGATCGACGGCGGTCTGCCCTGTGCAGAAGTCACCTTCCGTACCGCTGCCGCAAAGGAAGCCATCTCCATTATTTCCAAGGAATATCCCGATATGATCGTTGGTGCAGGAACAGTCCTGACCACCGCACAAGTCGACGACGCTATTGAAGCGGGCGCAAAGTTCATCGTCAGCCCCGGCTTCAACCCCGAAATTGTTAAATACTGTCAATCCAAGGGTTGCCCCATCGTTCCCGGTATCAACAATCCCTCCGGCATCGAGCAGGCACTCACCCTCGGTCTTGACGTTGTGAAATTCTTCCCCGCAGAGCAGTCGGGCGGTCTCAATATGATCAAGGCAATGTCCGCACCTTACGGTGCCGTTAAGTTTATGCCCACCGGCGGCATCAACCCCGGCAACGTTAACGACTATCTTGCCAACCCGAAGATCCTTTGCTGTGGTGGCTCTTGGATGGTCAACCCCGATATGATCGCCGCAGGCGACTTTGCAGGCATCGAAAAGCTCGTTCGCGAGGCAGTCGATACTATGCTCGGTCTCAAGTTCCGTCACGTTGGCATCAATCCTTGCGGAACCACTTCCACCGAGGCTGCAGAAGTACTTGCAAACGCTTTCTCGTTCGCGGCAAACGCAGGCTCCAAGTCTGTTTTCTCGAGCTCCGCACTTGAACTGATGAACGAAAAGGGCCCCGGTACACACGGTCACATCGCTATTGCAACCAACAACGTTGACAGGGCCGTTTACCACCTTAGCCGTCGCGGTGTCAAGTTCGATATGTCCACCGCTACTTACGACGACAAGGGCAATATGAAGTTCATCTATTTGGCAGATGAGATCAACGGTTTTGCATACCACCTCGTAAAATAATTGAAAGAGAATATAGGAGAATAGAATTATGAGCAAAGTAATTACATTTGGCGAGCTGATGCTTCGCCTTCAACCCTATAACTATGAGAGATTTGTACAGTGTGACCACGTAGAGTTCACCTTTGGTGGTGGCGAGGCAAACGTAGCGGTTTCTCTTGCAAACTACGGCATGGACGTTGCATACGTTACCAAGCTTCCTACCCACGCAATCGGTCAAGCAGCAGTCAACAGCCTGCGCAGATACGGCGTTGATATCAGCAAGATCACGCGCGGTGGCGACCGTGTAGGCATCTACTTCAACGAAAAGGGTGCATCCCAACGCGGCTCCGTTTGCATCTACGACCGCGCAAACTCCGCTATTGCAAAAGCAACCTGTGCTGACTTTGATTGGGATAGCATTTTTGAGGGTGCAGAGTGGTTCCACTTCACCGGTATTACTCCCGCTCTGGGCGCAAACGTTGTTGAAATTTGCAAAGAGGCTTGCAAGGCTGCAAAGGCAAAGGGACTCAAGATCTCCTGCGACCTCAACTACCGCGGCAAGCTCTGGACAAGAGCAGAAGCACGCGAGGCTATGACCGAGCTCTGCCAATACGTTGACGTTTGCATCTCCAACGAAGAGGATGCAAAGGACGTATTCGGTATTGAGGCAGAAGCTACCGACATTTACGGCGGCAAGCTCAATCACGAGGGCTACAAGTCTGTTGCAAAGCAGCTCGCTGATAAGTTTAACTTTGAGTACGTTGCTATCACGCTTCGCGAGAGCCACAGCGCATTTGATAACGGTTGGTCCGCAATGCTTTACAACGTTGCTGATGACGAGTATTGCTTCTCCAAAAAGTATGATCTCCACATCATCGACCGCGTTGGCGGCGGCGACAGCTTTGGCGGCGGCTTGATCTACGCTTTGATGAACGGAAAGAACACCCAAGCGGCGGTTGAGTTCGCAGTTGCAGCATCGGCACTCAAGCATTCCATCGAGGGCGACTACAATATGGTAACCTTGGCAGAAGTTGAAAAGCTTGCAGGCGGTGACGGCTCCGGTCGTATTCAAAGATAATCAACACAAAAACATAAAAAGAGGACACATCGTTTGATGTGTCCTCTTTGAGTTGAAAATCATAGATTTTCGCCATTCCATCCCCAAGTATCCACAAATTCGTACTTGACGTAGATGTGTTCGGGGGAGATGCCGAGCTCCTCTTTGAAAATTTTGCAAACGATTTTGGTCATCTCGGCGCAGGCCTCGTCGGATGCCGCACCAAAGAGTTGAACCGTTACCATTGCCATGGGAATGGAATTGTAACCGCGGAACCACATACGGCTCTCATCGCTGAAGTTGAGCATCAGCCAATACTCGCTCTTGCCGGGGAAGGTTGCAATCGCTTCGCCCAAGCGAGCTTTGAGGGCAGCCTCCTTTTCTTCGGTGAGCTTGATGTTGAGCTTGGTATCAATAAAGGGCATTTCGGTGTCTCCTTTTAAAAATTATTCTGTAACTATTCTAACATGAAAAAAACAAAATGTCAATATAATAAGTGTAGGAAAGGATATTTTTTTCAAAAAGAGAAAAAGAAACAAAAAAAATCGAAAAAAAATGAAAAAAATGCATTTTGGGTGTTGACAATTCGTCTTTTTCGTGGTATGATAAATGTAGTTAAATTTATCTTTTCTTAAATGGAGGAAAATGTATATGAAAGCTAAAGGACTTCGCGTTTTTGCCGGTCTCATTATTTTAGTCGGCATCGTTGCCGGTGTTGCCGCACTCATCATTGACAATTGTGGAACGATGGGTATTATTGCTCTTGGTTTGTCGGTTGCTATTGGCGTAGTAATTGCTTGCATTTTGTTTGCCGTTGCTAACAATAAGGAAAAGCGTGAAAGAATCCGCGCTTCTATGGAAGCAGTTGAAGACGCAAGCATTTTCGATCCCATCGAAGAGCCTGTAGTTGAAGATATCGTTTTTGATGACGAAGTTTCCGAGTACGGTGATATCCCCGAATTCATTCCCGAAGAAAACACTGACCTGATCTTTGATCCTATCGAGGAAGAGGTTGAGGTTCCTAAGACCAAGTATCAAATGGTTCGCGATTTCGTTGTTGAAAAGACTCCTATCACCAACGAGCAAATCGACAAGGCAGAAAAAATTGGTAAGGTTGCAATTCCCGTAGCTGCAGTAGCAACTGTTGTTCTTATGGCAGCAAAGCTTGCAAGCTATCGCAAGAGCGAAATTCGCCGCCGCACCTTCTTTGATTGGCTCGGCTAATACATCAAAAAATCACGAGGTGACCGATTGGTCACCTCATTTTTTTGTATATTAGATTTCTCTTAAGGCATCAGCAAAGGCATCTATTTGTGCCGCGGTATTAAAAAGGGAAGGACTGACACGCACGGCACCAGACGGCGGTGTTCCCAAGGTCGCGTGAGCCAAAGCAGCGCAGTGAAAGCCCGTGCGCACACAAAAGCCGCGTTCGTTCAAAAATGCACCCACACGGTCAGCGGAGAGGTCCTGTAAAGAGAAGAGCAGTACACTCCCTTTGTGATGAGGAGCATAAAGTGTTATCTTTGGCATAGCCATCAAGCGCTCGCAGAGTCGCGCTGTCAGGGCACATTCACGGGAATGGATATGATCAAGTCCTAATCGTTTCAATTCGCGTATCCCTTCGGTAAGACCGGCAATCGCAGGGGTAGGCAGAGTACCGGCTTCATATCTTTCGGGGGCTTCCTCGGGCATATTACCTTCCAACGAGTTATAACCGCTGCCGCCCTCGATGAGTGTATCAGCAACGATTCCTTCGCCCAGCACAAGAATGCCGCATCCTTGCGGGCCCCAAAGCCCTTTGTGCCCCGGCGCGCAAAGCGCATCGATCTGCATCTCTTCCATATCAATGGGCAAATGTCCTGCCGATTGTGCCGCATCCACCACAAACAAAATGCCTTTTTTGTGGCAGAGTGCGCCGATTTCCTTCAAGGAAAGTGTAGCAGAACAAATATTTGATGCGTGTGCGCAAATGAGCATACGTGTATTGGGGCGAAGATGCTCAAGGATAGAAGCACAAATCATCTCCTTTGAACGTGTTGGAAGATTCGGGAACGTATCGAATACATCGTAAGTGATGACTCCATCGCGCGCGAGCTTGTAGATGGGACGAAAGACCGCATTGTGCTCCATATCCGATAAGAGAACGTGGTCTCCGTGCCGCAACAGCCCCTTGATGGCGGTATTGAGCGCCATAGTGGTGTTCATTGTAAAAATGACGTTTTCGGGATTGGGAG
>SVQS01000153.1 GCA_015065205.1 Oscillospiraceae bacterium | reverse complement strand
TACTTGGAGGTTTAACTCTTTTCAACCCTTTTTCGTTTCGGGCTTGCTTATAGCTCGCCCTCTTTATTGTTTGCTCCGCTCGTTTACCGCTCCCCCAGTAGAACTGGGGGTTTATTTGGGATACCAAAAAAACAGAGACGACTCCTATAGAGAGTCGTCTCTGTTTTTTATCTTGTCCACCCCTCTCCGCTAATCTCGTGGGCACGCCAAACGGTCACAAACGCCGATGCATCTGCCCGCCGTACAATATTCATCAATTGTGCGTACTGCCGCATATTAAAAGAAACGGTAAGCATCTGCTTCTCTCTCTTGGAATATCCCCCTGTCGCCTTAAGAATTGTTGTGCTTCTATCCATCTGTTCAATAACAGCACGGTTGATCTCCTCTCCGTTCTCGGTTACAATCTGCGCCACCAGTGCGGCGGTACCACCTAAAAAAATCTTATCAATTACAATCGCAGCAATCATTGCCGACGTAACACCAAGTAGGGAAAGAACCAAATCCTTCGTCAAAAACACACCAAGCAAAACAATGGTTGCATCCGTCAAAAAGAAGGCTGTTGAGCTTTTAAGACGTTTGAATATTTTACAAAGTACAAATGCGATAATATCGACACCACCCGTCGAGCCTCCGCTAAAAAAGGTGATTGCACATCCTACACCAACCAAAGCACCGCCAACCGTTGCCGAAATGATTAAAGGCAGCTCGGTGTATTCGCTTGCTTGTAAACAAAATACTCCGCCCAAAACATTTGGATCGGTGAGTTTTAAAAAAAGACTAATACCTACGGGGTAAATAATAGAGGAAATCAATGTTTTTGCCGCAAATTCCTTGCCAAAAACAAAAAAACCGATAAAAAACAGTGACCACGTTAAGACAGCAATGATCCGCTCCACCGTAATAAACTCTATCGAAATAAGCTCGTCGATTACAATAGCAAGCCCTGACATTCCTCCAACAACCAAATCAAACGGCAATATAAAAACGGCTGTTCCAAATGTGAGTATCAAGGTTCCCACAACCACAAAAAACGCATTGCGTATATAGCTCCATACCTCTTTTTTCATAAATCTCATGTTTCCCCCAAAAAAGTAAAAACCTTTTCCTTTGACTGTAGTATATTTTGACGGGAAAGTCCATCCACAATCATATTGATAAAAATATAACATAAAATTGCATAAAGTACTTGACAAGTATTGCAAAATGTAATATAATAAATGATAAATTCTACTTTTGTATACCGAAATACAAAGGTGAAAAAACTGTTTCCGGAGGTATTTTATTATGAACAGAGTTTACAATTTTTCGGCAGGCCCTTCCATGCTTCCCCTTCCTGTACTCGAACAAGCGGCAAGAGAAATGGTCTGCTATGGAGAGTCAGGAATGTCGGTTATGGAGATGTCCCACCGCTCTCCGGACTACGACGCAATCATTAAGAACGCAGAAGCACTGCTTCGCAAGTTGATGAACATTCCCGATAACTACAAGGTGCTCTTCCTGCAAGGCGGCGCATCCACACAGTTCTCGGCAGTTCCGATGAACCTCATTAAGAGAACCGGCAAGGCTGACTATGCAGTTTCCGGTCAGTTCTCGGGCAAGGCATTCAAGGAAGCGCAAAAGATGGGCTATGACGTCAAATGCATCGCTACCACCAAGGACGATAACTTCGACCACGTTCCCACCATCACCCGCGATATGATCCGCCCCGATGCGGCTTATCTGCACATCTGCTTCAACAACACCATCTACGGCACCAAATACGGTTATATTCCGGATACGGGCGATATTCCGCTGGTTGCCGACCTTTCTTCCTGCATCATCTCCGAGCCCATTGACGTCTCCAAGTTCGGCGTTATCTACGCAGGCGCACAAAAGAATATGGCTCCCGCAGGCATGACACTCGTTATCGTTCGCGAGGATCTCTTGAACTACGCAGAAGAAGATATGCCCACCATGCTTGAGTGGAAGACGATGGCAGAGAACGACTCTATGTACAACACTCCCCCCTGCTACCCCATCTACATTGCAAAGCTCGTTTACGAATGGATCCTCGGTCTTGGCGGCCTTGAAAAGATGCAAGAGATGAACGTTGCAAAAGCAAACCTGCTCTACAACTATCTGGATAGTCAGGATTACTACTTCGCTCCCGTAAAGAAGGACAGCCGTTCGCTCATGAACGTTACCTTTGTTACCGGTGATGCGGACCTCGATAAAAAGTTCGCAAGCGAAGCCGCAAAGGCAGGACTGAAGAACCTCAAAGGTCACCGTTCTGTTGGCGGTATGCGCGCTTCCATCTACAATGCAATGCCCTATGCCGGCGTTGAGGCACTGATCGCCTTTATGAAAAAATTTGCCGCTGAAAATCCTAAGGCATAAAAAATCCAACTCCAAGAAAGGAGACTGTTATGAATATTCAACTGTTAAATAAGATCGCCGCTGTAGGTCTCGATCAACTCGATGATAGCTACAATGTAGGCGAAAACGTAGAAAACCCCGACGGCATTATGGTGCGCTCTGCCGTGATGCACGAGATGGAGTTCGCGCCCTCGCTCAAGGCTATCGCGCGTGCAGGTGCAGGCGTAAACAACATTCCGATTGAGCGTTGCTCCGAGAACGGTATTGTTGTTTTCAACACACCCGGTGCGAATGCAAATGGCGTTAAGGAATTGGCAATTTGCGCACTTCTTCTTGCCGCTCGTGACGTAGTTGGCGGCATTGCTTGGGCAAACACCCTTACCGAGGACGTTGCAAAGCAAGTAGAAAAAGGCAAATCCAAGTTTGGTGGCACCGAATTGATGGGCAAAACGCTTGGTGTTATCGGCCTTGGCGCGATTGGCGGCAAGATTGCAAACACCGCCATTCACCTTGGCATGAACGTTATCGGCTGCGACCCCTTCCTCTCGATTGAAGGTGCTTGGAATCTCAATCACCGCGTCAGCCGCGCGGCTACCTATGATGAGGTTTTTGAAAAGGCCGATTATATCACCCTGCACGTTCCCGCAACCAAAGAGACCAAGAATATGATCTGCACCGAAAGCATTGCAAAAATGAAAGACGGTGTTAAGATCATCAACCTCTCCCGCGCAGACCTCGTCAATGCGGCAGAACTCAAGGCAGCTCTCGCCGACGGTAAGGTTTCGGCATACGTTACCGACTTCCCCACCGAAGAGGTCATCAACACCCCCGGTGTAGTAGCAATTCCCCACTTGGGTGCTTCTACCGAAGAATCCGAGGACAACTGCGCTGTTATGGCAGCTCGTCAGCTTGACGATTACCTGAAAAACGGTAACATCAAGAACAGCGTCAACTACCCCAACGTAGAAATGCCTCGCTCGGGCGCGGCACGCATCTGCGTACTGCACCAGAACGTTCCCTCGATTCTCACCAAGATCACCGCGGCCGTTGCCGATGAAGGCCTCAACATTGAGAACATGACCAACAAATCCAAGGGCGAAAACGCTTATACGGTTCTTGACGTTTCCTCGACTCCCTCCGATGATGCGATTGCACGCATCTCGGCAGTTGAAGGAATCAATCGCGTTCGCGTAATTTGAGGCTGTCTTATTCGGCGCAGAACAAAAGCCACACGAAAAGGCAACCCAAAATCAACTAAATTTAATAGTAAGTTCCTATTTAAGGTTGAAATCCGTCGAGATATTCTCGACGGATTTCTCCATTTTTATGTGGCTTTTTAGTCGCGCTCGCCTTCTCTGCCGTACGCTTGTACGGCTACGAGTAGTCGATCACGCCTTCTGCATCCAACTAAAACAGCCTTTGAACTCAGACACACGCCTCATCGGCGGCGGCAATTTTGCAGAGCACGTTGCCCACGCGGCGCAAAATCATATTGGTGCGGTGGACGGTACGAATCGCCTTTGCTTGCTTGCTGTTCCAAATCATATAAAACGCGCCTCCCAAAAGAGCGACTCCTGCCACAGAACCCGCCACGATTGCTACTACCTTTTGCATTTGTTTATCCATATCTTTCTCCTCCTTGCAGAATACTACAAATAGTATGGCAGAGAGTGACAAGATTATACAAAAGAATAAAAAGTTATCAAACTGTAAAGACGTATGTTTGAATTTTAATTTTACTTGTATGGACCGGCTTCCCCGACGGTCCATTTTGAATCCCAAAAAAATTTTGCGGCGTGTTCTTTTATCACACCTTGTTTTTGAACAATCAAAAATTTGTTTCTTCTTGGACCGTCGGGGACGCCGGTCCCTACAAGATACATAAGATTTTGAACGGTAGGGGCGTGCATTGCACGTCTGCGAAGATTTGTTCGCTTTTTTACGGACGACCAATGGTCGCACCTACGATGGGAATACATATAAAAACCCCGCACGAGGCGGGGTAAGGATTATTTCAGT
>SVQS01000152.1 GCA_015065205.1 Oscillospiraceae bacterium | reverse complement strand
CCAAAAAGGGATACGCAAAGCGTCGTCTGACACATCGCGGATTTTTAGAGCTTTACCGTTCACTTCTTGTTGAGCATGGTCTTTTGATCCTGAAAACCGATAACGAAGGTCTGTTTGATTTCAGCTTGGAAGAGTTTGAAGCAATGGGACTCACCATCGAGTGGCAAACACGTGATCTGCACTCATCCGAGGCGGCAGCCGAGAATGTAATGACCGAATATGAGCGTCATTTTTCGGAGCTTGGACAAGTCATTTATTCCGCCCGCGTGCGTTTTTAAGGAGAAAACAATGCTCAAAGATTTGTTGTTATCCTCGCGTAGCTACCGTAGCTTTGACGAGACTGTAAAGATTTCCCCCGATCTGCTTGCCGATTGGGTGGACTGCACACGCTATGCCCCATCCTCTATCAATTTGCAGATGCTCAAGTTTTGCGCTGTAACAGATGAAACACTTTGTGCCCGTTTGCTTGGCGGTACGCGTTGGGCGGGTAAAATTACAGATCAAAAGCTACCGCCCGATGGGCACGCGCCTGTGGCGTATATCGTCATTTGCGCCGATACGGATGTTGTTCCGACGGCGGAAAACTTTGACAAGGACGTTGGCATTTGTGCACAGACCATTATGCTTGCGGCCGCCGAGGCAGGTTTTGGCGGATGTATGATTGGCTCTTTCTCCCCTGAAGTAGTCAAGGAGACATTGGAACTCCCTGCCAATTTGATTCCCAAACTCGTGTTGGCTCTCGGCAAACCCGATGAACGCGTGGAATTGGTTGGAGAGGCTGAGGACGGAAACGTGACCTATTATCGCGAGAACGGTATTCACTACGTACAAAAACGCAAGCTTAAAAACATTTTGATACAGAAATAAAAGAAAGGAATTGGCTATGGTTCAAGAACCCAACGGCGTGCTCATCGTAAATAAGCACGCGGGCGTAACTTCTCATCATATAGTGGGAGTCGTGCGCCGTCTTTACAATACGCGCCGTGTGGGACACGCAGGCACGCTTGACCCGATGGCAACAGGTGTTCTCGTAGTGCTTGTCGGTCGCGCGGCAAAGGCTTCGGAATACCTCTCGCACGATGCTAAACACTATCGCGCAACCTTGCGCTTGGGGCTAACGACCGATACCGAGGATACCACGGGAACGGTGCTGACAACCTCTGATAACATTCCCAATAACGAAGAATTACAGGCAGTTCTTCCCCGTTTTCGCGGAAAGATCTTGCAAACACCACCGATGTACAGTGCTCTCAAGGTCGACGGACAAAAGCTGGTCGATCTTGCTCGCCGCGGTGAGGTAATTGAACGCGAGGCACGTGAAATTGAAATCTTTTCGCTTGAAGCTACACCTACCGAAAACAAATGTGAGTACATTCTTGACGTGCATTGCTCGGGTGGCACTTACATTCGCACACTGTGTGCCGACATTGGTGCCTCTCTTGGCTGTGGCGGTGCAATGGCAACACTTGAGCGCGATGAGGCCTGCGGCTTTGATCTGTCAGAGGCGCACACCGTAGAAGAATTGGAGGAGATGAGTGACAAAGAACGCGAAAGCTTGCTCATCCCTACCGAAAAACTCTTTTCCGATTTGCCGCAAATTCGTCTCTCGGCGTTTTTTGAAAAGCTGTGCCGTAGCGGTTGCGAGATCTATCTGAAAAAGATAGGACTTAACTTCCCACTCGGCACACGAGTAGCTTTGTGTGATGCAAACGGTGCCTTCTTCGCCCTTGGCGAGGTTGGTGAGTTCCGCGATGGCGTTGCGGTGAAGGCGATTAAGATGTTTGTTTTATAAAATTGTAAATTAGCATCCTTTCTTTTGAGAGGATGCTTTTTTTGTTAGTTAGGCGTTAAAAATCAACCAACATTTGATTTTTACCAAAAAAGCGTCTATTGTAATCAACCGTGGATTGTGTTATAATAAACACAACGAAAGCGCTTTTGGATTATACAGACACAAAGGAGAAACACTATGAATATTGAAATATTTGGAAAACAAATTGCACAGTTGCGCCGCAAAAAGAGTGTTACACAAGAGGAACTCGCAAAATATGTGGGGGTGAGCACGCAGGCAGTTTCGAAGTGGGAAAACGGCGGTGCGCCAGACGTAGAAATTTTACCAAAAATCGCTGATTTCTTTGCCGTACCAATTGATGAACTCTTCAACCGTTCCATTACAGATTACACTGATTTGCAAGCATCTTTGATAAAAAAGATTCAGGAAACGGCTCCTGAGCAACAATTCAAAACGGTTTTGAATTACTGTTGGGATATCGAAAGGGCGCTATATACTTTTTCCTCAAATTTCCTCCTCGAAAATGGTCATTTTGAAGATGGTAGCATCGAGGATTATGAAAACAAACTCAGCCAGCAAGAGCAGAGATATTCAAGTATCTTGTCTGATTATGGATTCACGCGAATGGGAATTGCAAATCAACTGCAGTATTTCCTAATAGTACCTGAAATGCAAGATACAAATATTGCACTTTTTGAAGGCGTAGATTATCTGACATTTTTTAAGGATTTTTCGGACAAAGATGTATTTGATGCCTGTATTTTCTTACATAAACGCGAAAGCAATAAAGGATTTACTGATAATCTATTTGTGAAAAACTTAAAAATTGAAACAGATAAGGCAAAACAAATCATCGATGTTCTTGAAAAATATAAATTATTAGCTAAAACACAAATCGAAATGGACGATGAGATTCAAACAATATATTATTTCAAACCCACTCCCTCTTTTATTGCATTTTTGATTTTTGCAAAAGAAATGATAAAAAAACCAGGACACTTTTCCTATTACAGTGAATGCAGAGAAAAGCCTTATCTGCAGTAAGCTCTCGCGAGCTGGTGGCACCACCGAAACTCCACCGGCTCTATGCTGCTAGTTACAACAATGAATTACTGTCTCAAATCAACCACGGGTTGCTTGACATCTGTTACGTTATTTGGTATACTCAAAATACTATTTTTATTTTGCAAACACGCAAAGGAGAAAGTAAATGAAGAAATATTTAGGAAGGATTTTGGAAAACCTGTTCAAGGTTTGGGGAGCCGCGTGGGTGGGATTTTTGATTGGATCGATCCCATTGTATATCATTCGTGCGAATAGCGTTCCAAAAAATACCGAAAACGTGCTTTTTGGAATCATTGGCGGTGTTGGAGCGATAGTAACACTTTTCTTGTTTTTTAAATGGGAAGGAAGAAAAAGAGAGTTCCGCGTTGCAACTCCTAAAGAAATTGTTTTGTACTCTGTTGCTCCAACCATCATTTGGGCATTGCTCGGTTCTCTTTTTGCCCCAAATCCTTTTCTTATATTGACAACTACCGCATCCTTATGCTTGGGAGTAAGCGGAGTTGACGCTGTAGTCGATCTAACCTTCTTCCAGCCCTTCCCCTACGCACTCTTATTTGCAGTCTTTTATTCTGCCGCTATTTTGGGCGGTTATATGTACGGACGCCGCTTTAACGATCTTTGAACCAAATAATATCCAATAAAAATCTTATTTTTTGAATAAAAATCCAAAAAAGGGGTTGACAAGCGAAAAAAATGTGGTATAATGGGTGCATAATACAAAAAGGCGATGACCGGAAATCAAGTACGAAACGTCTCGTGTGCACAGAGAACTGCCGTTTGGTGCGAGGCAGTGACAGGACTGTTTTGGAAATACACTCCGCGAGCTTTGCATCGAAAGCCGCTTTTGGCAAGTAAGTTGCAACGGGTTGCTCCGTTACGGGCATAGGGTATGATGGTACCCGATGAGGTCTATTCCGTGAGGAATAGGCGAACAGAGGTGGTAACACGAAGTATATTCGTCCTCCGAGCACAGTCTCGGAGGACTTTTTGTTTATTGTAAAGCTTTACTTCTACACAATTCTGCCGAAGCCAAAGGCTCCCTTGTGTAAAGGGAGGCTTAAAACACTTCCACAAAACACAACACCAAATATAAAAAAGGAGGTCTATTATGGACACTATCATCATCACAGCTTTACTCGTCGTATTCTTTGCAATTATGATCGGCATCGGCATTTATTGCCGTAAACATTCCACAGATGTGGGCGGATTTGTGCTTGGCGGCCGCTCTATTGGCCCTTGGCTCACCGCGTTTGCGTTTGGTACATCCTACTTTTCTGCCGTTATCTTTGTTGGATACGCAGGACAGTTTGGTTGGAACTTTGGTTTGGCTTCCACTTGGATCGGTCTTGGTAATGCCTTTATCGGTTCTCTTCTCGCCTGGGTAGTGCTCGGTCGTCGCACGCGCGTTATGACACAGCACCTCGGTTCACGCACAATGCCCGACTTTTTTGGTAACCGATTTGGTTCTCCCGCGCTCAAAATTGCGGCATCTTGTATTACGTTTATCTTCCTCATTCC
>SVQS01000151.1 GCA_015065205.1 Oscillospiraceae bacterium | reverse complement strand
AAGACCATAGCATCTGTATCGGTCTATTTGCCTGCCGAGAGAAGCGTTGCAGAGTGCATTTCTTTTCTGCGCGAGCGCTTTGCTGCATCCGATCTGATGGATGCTAAAATAGAAACTGTCGGCGTCAGCGAAGAGGATTGGGCGAACTCTTGGAAGGCATATTATAAGCCAATCAAGATTGGTGAGCGACTTGTTATCGTTCCCGCGTGGGAGAAATACACGCCTGCCGAGGGCGAGCTCATCGTGCGTATGGACCCGGGAATGGCTTTTGGAACAGGCACACACGAGACTACAAGACTTGTTATCAAGCTGCTTGAAACATACACCAAGGAAGGTTGCAGAATGCTTGACGTAGGCACGGGAAGCGGTATTTTGGCTATCTGTGCATCCAAGCTTGGAGCAGGGGAGTGTCGTGCGTATGACATCGACCCGATGGCAGTTCGCGTAGCCAACGAAAACATAAAAGATAGCGGACTTACCAACATCACCTGCGAGGTCTCCGACCTTTTGCGCCAAGTGGATAAGAGCCGTCCCTACGACCTCATTTGCGCTAATATTGTAGCAGATATCATCATCCGTATGACTCCCGATGTAGGAGAGCTGATGCACAAGGATACCGTTCTTTTGGCTTCGGGTATCATTATGGAGAGAAGCGATGATGTTGTGGAGTGCTTCGAAAAGCACGGTTTCCGCATTGTTGAGCGTCTTGAAGAAAACGGCTGGTGCGGTCTTGCGGTTATGAAAAAATAAAATCGAATACACAAAAAAGGAGAATGTTTTCAAAACACTCTCCTTTTTTCTTCAAAACTGCAACAAAATTGTAAAAAAACAAGAAAAATACGCTGTTTTTTCCAAAAAAGGTGTTTACAAATGGGCGTTTTTGTAGTACAATATAAGGGAATATATAGTGTATATAAAAAGCAAGGAGTTGTGTCAATATGAAAAAGCCGAAATATCAACGCATATTGCTCAAGCTTTCGGGCGAGGCTCTCTCCTCGGGGCAGGATGGCATTCTCAACTTTGATTTCATCAAAGAGGTCGCCGCGCAAATCAAGCGTTGTCTTGATGCGGGGGTTCAGGTCGCCGTTATCGTAGGTGCCGGCAACATCTGGCGCGGACGTCAGGGGACAGGAATGGATCCATGTCGTGCCGACTATATGGGTATGCTTGCAACCGTTGTCAATTCGCTGGCTCTGCAAGACGTTTTCATCCGCGAGGGAATGAAGGCGCGCGTTATGAGTGCAGTTGAAATCAACGTCTTTGTTGATACATACACCGCACGCGATGCTGTTGCGGCTTTGGAGAATGGCGAAGTTATTATCTTTGGCGGCGGACTTGGTATCCCGTTCTTTTCTACCGACACAGCCGCAGCTCTGCGTGCCGCAGAAATCGGCGCTGATTGCATCCTGATGGCAAAGAACATTGATGCGATCTACAGTGCCGACCCCAAAAAGGATCCCAATGCAGTTCGTTACACCGACCTGACCTATGCCGAGATTCTCGATAAGAATCTGCGCGCACTTGATCTTTCGGCAGCGACGTTCTGTATGGATAACAATATCTCGGGCTATGCATTCGGTTTGGCAAATCCCGAAAATATCTACCGCGCCGTTATGGGTGAGCCCGTTGGCACGGCAATCCACAACTAAAAACACAAGATTTACATAGAAAGGACTTAACGAATATGAAATTCAACACAAAGCCCACAGAAGAAAGAATGCAAAAGAGCATCGACGTTTATGAAAACAACCTTTCCACTATCCGTGCAAGTCAAGCAAACGGTGCCATCGTTTCCAAGGTCACCTTTGACTACTACGGAGCTCCCACAAGACTGACCGATATGGCAAGCGTAGCGGTTACCGATCCCAAAACGCTGACCATCACTCCTTACGACCGTTCCACCCTTAAGGCAATGGTCAAGGCAATTCAGGCATCCGACATCGGCATCAACCCCGCCGATGACGGTAGCGTTATCCGTCTTGTTTTCCCGCCTCTTACCGAGGAGCGTCGTAAGACCTTGGCAAAGCAGATCCAAAAAATGGGTGAGGAAGCACGCGTTGCAATCCGCAACATCCGTCGCGATGCCAACGACGATATCAAAAAGCAAAAGAAAGACGGTCTTATGACCGAGGACGAGCAAAAGGCAGGTGAAAAATCCGTTCAGGATATTACCGACCGCTTCATCAAAATGGTTGATGAAATTACGTCCAAGAAAGAAAAGGAAATCATGAAGATCTGATCAGTACAAGGGGTGTGACAGCAATTTCGTTGTCAGTCACACCCCTTGCTGTTCATCAATGGGGTAAAGAATGGCACTCAAAAAAGAGAGGATTCAAAAAGAGGGCGACTTGGTTGACGAGCGCCTTCGCCATATCGCGTTCATTATGGACGGCAACGGCCGCTGGGCACAAAAGCGCGGAATGCCGCGCAGCTACGGGCATTCGGTAGGAGCTGAGACCTTTCGGCGCGTGGCGGAGTACTGTCGCAAAATCGGCATCCGCTATATGACGGTCTATGCATTTTCCACCGAAAATTGGAAAAGACCGCCCGAGGAAGTACAGACCATAATGGATATCTTGACGGATTATATTAGCAAATGTGCAGACGAGATTGAAAAGGAGAACATCCACGTTCGCTTTATTGGCAATCTTACCGTTTTTCCACAAGACTTGCAGGATAAGATGGAGAGAATAGACCGAGAAACAGCACACAACCCGTTCTGCCTCAATATTGCCTTTAACTATGGTGGCAGAGAGGAGCTTGTGCACGCTTGCACTGCACTTATCCGCGAGGGGAAAACAGATTTCACCGAAGCTGATATTTCCGAAAGACTCTATACCGCAAATTGCCCCGACCCCGACCTTGTTGTAAGAACGGGGGGAGATATGCGTATCTCCAACTTTCTGCTTTGGCAATCTGCCTATGCAGAATATTATTTTACAGACGTTCTCTGGCCGGATTTTTCCGAACGAGAGGTCGATGCGGCAGTTGCCGAATTCTATTCAAGACGCCGTCGCTTTGGCGGAGTTTGACCCATAGGAGGAAACTATGAAACAACGTATTATAACGGGAATCATCGTAGTTCTCATTATGATTCCCATCCTGTTGTTTGCACAAACGCCTGTTTTGCCTATTGCCATTGCAATCGGATCTGTGATTGCTATGTTTGAAATGATGCGTTGCATCGGCTTGCAAAAGGCGTACGCTTTTGCTATTCCGCTTTATGCTTTGGCGGCAAGCTTGCCTTTTTTTTCGAGATATATGGCTCTCGGTTCGCTCAATGCCAATGTAAAGCCCGAGTCGGCAAGACATTTGGCACAATACGGTGCCGTTTTGATGATTATTATCCTGTTCTACTTTTTTACAGTAGCCATCTTTTCGCGCGGCAAGTACAATTTGAGCGATGTTTGTGTGCTCTTCGCTACCGCGTTCTACATCCTGGTGGGATTTAATTCTATCTTAATTATGCACGATAACGAGGTAGGCGGACACATTCTCTATCTTACTATCTTTGTCAGTGCATGGATGACTGATGTATTTGCATATTTTTGCGGAATGTTGTTTGGCCGCGGTGGAAAGCACAAGCTCATTCCCGATGTTTCTCCCAAAAAGACGGTTGAGGGAAGCATTGGCGGCATCGTTTTTTGTGTTATCGGAATGATGATATTCGGCTTGCTTTGCAATTGGCTCAATACTGAGTACAATTCCAACATACTTATGTTCGCGCTGGGTGGTGTTCTGGCCTCTATCGTTTCGCAAATCGGAGATTTGCTGATGTCTTATGTCAAGCGTCACTACGGCATCAAGGATTTCAGCCAGCTCTTTCCGGGGCACGGCGGCGTTCTCGACCGATTTGACTCTATCCTTGCAGTTTCTATTGCAATGATGTGTCTGACCACTTTTGTAGACTTTTTCTGAGGTGACGTATGAGTGATGTAAGTTATCCCTCCATCTCGATTCTCGGTTCAACCGGCTCTGTGGGGCAACAAGCGATTGATGTTGCTATACAAAATGGCATTCGTGTCAACTGTATATCAGCTTATCGTAATGTTGACCTCGTTGAGCGTCAGGCTCGTGCGCTTTGTGTGAGCGCGTGTGCTATGGCTGACCGTGATGCCGCAAAGGAACTCAAACGCCGCTTGTTTGGTACCAACATCGATGTTTATGCCGGCATCAATGGCATTTGTGAGATGATAACACAGAAATATAGCAGCCGCGAAGTAGTGCTTAACGCCATCATCGGTGCATCCGGATTGCGTCCTACCTTAGATGTATTGGGAGCAGGCAAAAAGCTTGCACTTGCCAATAAGGAGTCTCTTGTGTGTGCAGGGGAGTTTGTAATGCAACTTGCCGAAGGTAAAAAAGCACAGATACTTCCTGTTGATAGTGAGCACTGC
>SVQS01000150.1 GCA_015065205.1 Oscillospiraceae bacterium | reverse complement strand
ACTCAACGACCTTGGCTATAACGGAAAACTCATAGATAACCAAGGTGATGTCTATGAATCGCTTGTAACTTACTGTAACTACGCTATCAACGGCAAAGCTTACGGATATAGCCCTGTAACCGAAGAACTCAAGGGTCTGTTGGAAAGAGCAGCCGAAAGAGTTGGTCTTGAGCCCGGCAACCCAAATCAGTGGCTCCAAGCTTGCATCTATTACGACGCATACGGTCCCAATGTAGAGCATCTTGAAGACCCTGTTAAGGGTGTTGCATTCTTTGCGGCTTTTGATACCGTTCTCTCAACCGAAGCCGAAGAAAAGTTCAACACGGTTGTGTATGACGGACGCGTGATTATGCCTCGCGGACTGAAATATAAGTTTGTTCCCGAAATCTCCGGCGCATATGTTATCCGTTCTCAAAGCGAGGACGCGGTAAACGGATGGATCTTTAACGACAAATACGAAATCATTCACACCGCATCTATTGTAGACCGTCCTTGGGATGGCAAGCCGGTAGATACAACCAACGTATCCATGATCATCTACCTTGAAGCCGGCAAAACCTACTACATTGACATTGCTTACTATGACATTTACGCCGAAGGCACCTTTACCTTTACCGTAAAATATCTTGCAGAGTCCTATACACACTTCCATCTGGCATCTCCCGGATACTTCACCTACACTGAAAGCGCAACCGGACAGCTGAACCAAACGATTGCCGGCGGTATTGACGTGGCACTCGGTGATGACGGCTACTATCATGAGCTCCTCGCTGATAAAACGCTCGGCTCTATCGTTTATGCCGATTTCAAATACCATACCGGCTTGTTCAATCATTCCATTCAAAAGGCAATCGAGCTGGGTGGCTTCAACTTCTCTTACAATGAAACAGATCAGTTGGTTATGGCAAAGCTGAAGGAGCTTGGCGGTGACGTTGATGCTTGCCGCGAGTATTACGAGCGGACCTGGGGAGATGAGTATGCCGAATGGGAAGCCAATTATAAGTTGGAAGAAGTCCTCGCGGGCATATACCACGGCGAAGGTGAAGACCTCACCGATGATATCGAAGTATATCTTGAAAAAATGATTCCCGCTTCCACCGACGCCCCCGAACTTGAGGGCTGTGTTGCAGTAGACGAAGAACTCGCTAAAATTTTGCAGGCATATATGGATAAATACACCTTTGAAGGCGTAGAGCATTCCTGGACAAAGCTTTGCTATTACTACAAAAATGTGGGTGCTTAATCACAAAACCATTAACTTGTGAGGTTTAGTATGAAAGACACAAAAAAAATAAACATCAAAAAATTATGCAAAGCCAACGACGAGCTTATCGCCAAGGAATACAGACCCCTCTCGTCATGGAATTATTTCGGACGTTGCATCCTATACACTATCCCCGTGATCGGTTGGATATTCCTGTTGGTACACGCTATCAATGGTAAGAACCGTCACGGCCGTAGCTTCGCACGTTCCTATTTCTGCGCTCTGTTGGTTGTTGCAATCGCAGGTGCTGCCGTTTTTGCTCTCGACATGGCGGGCTTTTTCCCGAAAAACCCCGAAGAATCCACTCAAAACAACATAGCAAACTGCACACACGAAATCACCGAATGGATCGTTGACAAAAACGCAAGCTGTAGTGAAGTAGGCTCCAAGCACAAAGAATGTGTTTCTTGTAAAAAGAAATTGGAAACAGCCGAAATTGCAACTATAGCACACACCGAAGAAATTGTTGCCGGCAAAGCAGCAACCTGCACCGAAAGCGGCCTTACAGCAGGCAAAAAATGCTCGGCTTGCCAAGCAGTGATTTTGAAACAGGAAGAAATCGGCGCGCTTGGGCACAACGAAAGCGGCTGGATCATTGACAAAAACGCCGAAATTGGCGTTGCGGGAAGCAAACACACAGAATGCACCCGTTGCTCCACTCCCATCAAAACAGAAACCATCCCCGCTCTTGAGGAAGCACACGTATGCGAGGGTAAGGAATGGGTTACCGTAATCCCTGCCAGCTGCAAAGAAAAGGGACTTATCAGCTTTATCTGCTCTTGTGGAAAATCAATAAAAACAGAAGCTATCGCTATGGTTGCTCATGACGAAGAAACCGTTTTGGGCACCGCGGCAACCTGTACCGCAGAAGGTCGCACCGATGGAAAGAAATGCAAAGTTTGTGAAATTGTTACGGCTTCTCAAGTCATCATTCCTCCCACAGGTCACTCCTTTAGCGACGGAACCTGCAAGAATTGTGGCATCAGCGAGCCTTACGGTCTTTGGATCGTAGACGGTCTTGGAAATCCCATCAGTGACATCTTCGTTAAGATTATGCAAAACGGCGAACAAGTCAAAATGTATCCCTACAAAGGCGAATTCCTTTCGATGGATCTCGATGCAGGCACTTATCAAATCGTTCTTGACCTCTCTCAATTGAGCGGAAGCTACACATTTGACGAGTCGCTTTGCGTACTCACTCCCGAAAAACGTTCCACGTCCATTCGTCTCTTCCAAAGCAACCCGAAGGAAACCACTGTGTTTGTCGGTTATCCGATTTCGGCAGATTATTCCGCGTATTATGTAAAGGAAGGCGCAACAAAGGTAACTTTAACGCCTAATGACTATACGTTCTTCATTTTTGCCCCCATCAACGCAGCAATCTATACCATTACGTACGAGGACAATTCCGATCTGACAATCAGCTATCACGGCAACTCCTTCTTCGTTCAAGGAGCAGATCTCAGTACAGACACCGCCTCTATTTCAAAACTTGAGAACGGTTTGGCAGTGAGTGTTTACGCCAGTGAGCTTGGCGGCGAATATGTGTTTGCAGTAAAGTCCGACTCGGCGACTTCCTGCATCCTCAAAATCAAAAATGCCGGAGATCCCGGAACACGAATCACAGATGAGCCCTGGACTCCCTGCCTTGAGGACATCGAAATGGTAGAAAAGCAGTTGAACACAACGGTCAGCGGCACCTATACCGTCATTGATCTGACCGATTTGTCGGTTAAGGCAATTTTCAACGAGTCAGATGGCTACTATCACCTTGGTTCCAAAGACGGTCCCGTTATTTTTATTGACCTAACGACGGATTCGCAATTTGTCAATAGCATCCAAACCATTTGTGCAAACCAAAGAATGGGCGCATATATTTATGATATCAATGGAAATTTGGTAGAAAAGCGTAGCTATAACGAGCTCTTCATCCAATACGGTATGGCCGCCCCCGGAGAAGATCCGATAAAGGACCCCATCCGAATTCCGCTTACCCAAAAGCTTGCCGAAGCAATTCAAAACTTTGGAGACAAAAACGGTTGGTGGGATCCCATGTCTACAGCCAATATCTTTGCATCGCTTGGTGCGCCTTACAACCAGGAGTACGCATGGTTGCTCTTCTGCGGATATTATGCCTAATCCTTTGTGAAAATCAAACAAACCTTTCAAGGGAGACGCCAAATTTGACGTTTCCCTTGTTCTTTTGGCAATCAAATCTCACAAAAGTGAAAAAAGCTCTTGATTTTATTGCCAATTGATATTATAATATAAGGTGAAGTATTTTGTTGTAATCGTTTATTACAAGTCGAAAGGACGCTCTATATGTCAAAAAAAACAATTCAGCACATTCGTTTTGTCTATAGCATTGTGCTCTCCCTAATGCTCATCGTAACGGGAATTTTGTTGATGATATCCTGTGTAAACATCTACAAAATCGGGAACCGCCCGTTCACACCCGAAAACATCTCCACCGCATTTTCCAAAATTGCCGTTCCCGTTTGGGTCACGGTTGCCCTGAGTGTTATTGGGTTGATTGCAATGCCTTTTCTCCCTGCCGAGAAAAGCCGCGTAAAGGCAATGAAAGAAAAAAAGAGCACGCTAGCTCTTTTGCAAAAGAAGCTTGACACACAAACTTGTGACCAAAACGCGCTTTTGCTCATCAAAAAAGAGCAAAAAATGCATACCATTCTGCAAATCGGGGCAATTGCAGTTGTTTGTGCAGTTGCAATTCCGGCAATTATTTATGCTTTCAACTTTAATCATTTCAGTGCCGACTACAATGCAAGTGTGATTGCCGCTTGCCTTTGGATCCTCCCCGCTGCATTTGTTGCGATGGGTGCCTCTATTGCTTTCTTGTATCTTGAAAACGCCTCTGTTGAGCGTCAAATCGGATATGTAAAGTCCGCAATCGCTCAATCGAAGAACGTATCCTCTGCCCCTCAAGCACAAAAGCATCGCAACCACGCAAAGCTTATGATGGGTATTCGAATCGCGCTACTTGTTATAGCCCTCGCGCTCATCATTGCGGGCATCCTCAATGGTGGAATGGCAGACGTGCTTGCAAAAGCCGTCAACATTTGCACCGAGTGCATCGGCCTTGGTTAAGGAGAGACAATATGAAGAAAATTTTAAATTGGTTAAAAGATCATAAGCCCTCCAAGCGCAAGCTGATTCAGGTTTATGCCGCATTGCTCTTTAATGCAAATCTAAAGGGCTTTCGCACCGGTAACATTTACA
>SVQS01000149.1 GCA_015065205.1 Oscillospiraceae bacterium | reverse complement strand
AAAATCTAACAGGAGGTCAAACAGAATGCCCAGCAATTCCATTCTCGTTCAGAAGCAACAGCTCGTTGCTGATCTGGCAGAACAAATTAAAAATTCCGAGGCAGGCGTTGTTGTTAACTACCAAGGTATTACGGTAGATAAGGACACCGCAATGCGTAAGGCTCTGCGTGAGGCCGGTGTTAAGTACGTTGTTATGAAGAACACCATGACCGGCAGAGCATGCGATATGGTCGGCTACGGCGATATGAAGCAGTACCTGAGTGGTATGACTGCTATCGCTATCAGCGAAAACGATCCCGTTATCGCAGCAAAGATCCTGAAGGAATATGCTGATAAGATCGAGTCCTTTAACATTCTCGCAGGTTACGTTGACGGCGCAGTTGTTGATGCAGCTACCGTAAACGCTCTCGCTGAGATCCCCAACAAGGAAACTCTTATCGCAAAACTCCTTGGTTCTATCCAGTCTCCTCTGTACAAGTTCGCTTATGCTATCAAGGCTATTTGCGACAAGGACGGCGAGACCACCGAAGAGGCTCCCGCAGAAGCATAATTTCTGCCTCTCTTCCCTATGCAGGACTCCGATCCCCTGCTTGACGTGATCGGAAAAACACACAAAAATAAAAAATACTCAAATTTTGGAGGTAAATAACAATGGCATCCGAAAAGATTACTAACATTCTTGAAGAAATTAAGTCCCTTACCATTCTCGAGCTCAACGACCTCGTAAAGGCAGTTGAGGAAGAGTTCGGTGTATCCGCAGCAGCTCCCGTAGGCGTAGCTGTAGCAGGCGCAGCAGCTCCCGCAGTTGAAGAAAAGACCGAGTTCGATGTTATCCTTGCAAGCTTCGGAGCTAAGAAGCTCGACGTTATCAAGGTTGTTCGTGAGCTCACCGGTCTGGGCCTGAAGGACGCTAAGGATCTCGTAGAAGGCGCTCCCAAGACCATTAAGGAAGGCGTTTCCAAGGACGAAGCAGAGCAAGTTAAGGCTGCTCTCACCGAGGCAGGCGCAACCGTTGAAATTAAGTAATTTAAACCCTACTTCAATTTCAAACTTGTCTAAAGATAACCGAAAAAAAGGCTACCGTGCAAAGTACGGTAGCCTTTTTTCGTCCTTTGATTTGTGCATAGAAAGGCAGGTTTACAATCCCTCCGTCGCGGCAAGCCGCGCCACCTCCCTTTGCACAAGGGAGGCTAAAAATCAAAATGCCTTTCAACCTGTCATTTTTTAAATAAAGAATAATTCTTATTCTATAATTTCGTATTGAAACATCTCACAATGCAATCTTGTTCCCTCGTCTACGCCCGAGGGCAAGAGCGCGAGGGCAATAAAAAGCGGCTGGGCGGTGGGGTTGGCGTCGTCGCGCAGATAGGCGTATTCGCCCTCAATTTTGATAACGGTGTAATCTTTGGGTTCCATTTGTTTTCTCGCTTTCTGTTTTCTCAAACTTTTTCCACTCTATTTTAGCATATTTCCCCCACTTTTGCAAGCTTTTGAACCTTTTTTCACCCCGAAACAGAAAAAATGTCAGAAAAATGAAAAAATTTCAAACTTTTTTTAAAAAACCCCTTTTCTTTTCAAAATTTTTATTGTATAATATAGTTAGATAATTATGTCGTGTTGAAAAACACTGAAGAAAGGATTCATGGTGCCCTCTATGAAACAGAAATACAGTATTACAGTCGCAGATATGGAGCTGAATATCATCAGCGACGCTTCCCCCGATGAAGTAGAAAACATTGTTGGTATGCTCGATCGCCGCATGCGCGATATCAACCTCAAGAGCCCTCGTTGCACCAAGAACGAGGCCGCTATCCTTTGCGCTCTTGCTTATTGTTCTGAAAGAATGGCTATGCAAGAAGCATTCAAAAAGGTAGAAAAGGATGCTTTCCGTTTCTCCGCAGAGAACGAAAAGCTCAAAAAAACCATTGAAGGCTTACAAGAGGAAGTTGACAATCTGCGCAAGGATGCAAGCGTAATGCGTTCTATTCTCGACCATGCAGCAGCCGCTAACGCTCCTGTAAAGGAAGAAAAGCCCAAGTACGTTCCCAAGCCGTTCAATAAGAAGGCCGAGGAAGAAACCGCACAAATTTCTGTATTTGAAGAGACCGCAGCTGTTGAAGAACCGGTTGCAGATACTCCCACAGAGGAATCTCCCGTTGTTGTTGAAGAAACCGTTTCTCAGAAAAGCACCTCTAAGAATCGCGTTGGCGCGATGTTTGATTTTTTGACCTTTAGTGATGTCTGATAAGCGCATCCAACCCTTGCCCGAGTTGCTCTGCCCCGCGGGTTCCCCCGAGGCGCTTGACGCGGCAATTGAAGGCGGTGCCGATGCCGTTTATCTCGGCGGCACTACGTTTAATGCAAGAATGAATGCCCACAATTTCGGCGGAGACGCATTGCGCTCCGCCGTTTTGCGCGCGCATAGCTATGGGGTAAAGGTATACCTTACACTTAACACACTTGTTGGCGACCGCGAAATCCCTGCCGCTTTGGCAGCCGCCGAGGAGGCGGCTAACGCAGGTGTTGACGCCCTTATCGTTGCAGACCTTGGCGTAGCGGCGGCTCTGCATCGCACCTTCCCCACCCTCGAACTGCACGCAAGCACGCAGGCATCCTCACACAATGCAGAAGCGGCAAAAAAACTGCAAGAGGTTGGATTTAGCCGCATTGTCATTGCGCGTGAAACGCCTGCAGCCGATCTGTTTGAGACAGTAAAAAGCTCCCCTTTAGAGATTGAAATGTTCATTCACGGTGCACTTTGCGTCAGTCACTCAGGGCAATGCTTGTTCTCCTCACTCGTAGGCGGACGAAGCGGCAACCGAGGCGAATGTGCACAACCCTGCCGACTTCCTTTTGCTTGCAAAAAAAGGGGGAATGCCTATCCCCTCTCGCTCAAAGATCTCTCTCTTGCGGCACATGTGCCCACGCTGATTGAAAGCGGAGTTGCATCCCTGAAAATTGAGGGCAGAATGAAAGCCCCCGAATACGTGCGCGACACCGCGCGCATTTGGCGCAGACTGCTTGATGAGCGTCGCGCCGCCACTCCCGATGAAATGCGTGAGCTCGCCTCTATCTTCTCACGTGGCGGTTTTACGGATGGCTACTACAAAGAAAAAATTGATAGCAAAATGCTCGGTGTTCGCTCCGAGGATGATAAATCCGCCTCTCGAACGCTCACACCTTTTTCGGGCATCATACGCAAAATTCCGCTCGATTTTGCAGTGCGTATGAAAGAAAACGAGCCAATGACGCTCACCATTAGCGATAAAAAACGTCAAATCACGGTGCAGGGTGACACTCCGCAGGCGGCTCTGACCGCACCTCTTTCTGCCGAACATTTGGAAAGAAATCTCTCCAAGCTCGGCGGAACCCCCTATTCTGTTGGCTCTTTCGCTGTCGAGATGGACGACGGCTTGATGCTCCCCGTTTCGCGTCTGAACGATCTGCGCCGCCGCGCAATCGCTGAATTGGAAGCGGATTCTGCCCCTAAAACCATTACAAAAACGCCATACGTGATGCAAAAATCGCACAACGTGTGCAAAAAAGGAAGAACCGCACGCTTCTATTCACCCGATCAGATCACCCCCACAGCAAGAGACTTTTTCGACCAAATCTATCTGCCGCTTGGTAAAGAGACTGCAAAATGCGACGGCGTCGTTCTGCCACCCGTCATATTTGAGCGCGACCTCAAAACTGTTACAGAAATGCTGACCGATGCCGCCGCAAAAGGTGTGCGCTATGCTCTCGTTGGCAATCTCGGTCACATTGACATTGTAAGGCAAGCAGGGCTTGTTCCCGTTGGTGATTTCCGTCTCAACGTAACCAGCTGCGAAACCGTTTGCGCTTTGGAAGAAATGGGAATCGACTCCCTCATCCTCTCCCCCGAACTGACTCTGCCGCAAGCACGCGACATCAAGGGCGACACCTCTCTCATCGTTTATGGACGCATCCCCTTAATGACGGTTGAAAAATGCGTCATTCGCGAGATTGCCGATTGTGATACGTGTGCCAAAAACAGCGCAATCCTGATTGACCGTCGCGGTGTACGCTTCCCTGTTTTGCGCGAATGGGAGCACCGCAATGTCATTTATAACAGTCTCCCAACGGCTATGTCAGATAGACAAGACCAGCTTGCAAAAGCGGGCATCACTGCAGAGCATTTCCTCTTCAGCACCGAGGCACCCGACGAGGTGGATGAGGTTATTGGTCTTTGGAAAAAGGGGGCGGCTCTGCCTTATCCCGTAAGGAGAATATGAAATGACGATGGAAGAAAGAAAAGCGCTTGCGCGCTCTTATCTTGGTAAAACTGTGCATATCGGTATTGATCGCCCGATCGGCTACGTGCATCACAAAGGAAAATATGACCTCGTCTACCCCATCAATTACGGCTATATTCCCGGCGTACTCGGTGGTGACGGCGAAGAAATGGACGTTTATCTTTTGGGAGTGAACGTTCCTGTAAAGGAATTCGATGCCCGCATCATTGCCATCGTGCACCGCGAGAACGACATTGAGGACAAGCTCGTCGGCGCG